>CALAVD010000316.1 GCA_937892085.1 uncultured Prevotellaceae bacterium | reverse complement strand
GAGCATAGCCTTTGCAGTGGTGGTCGCTGTGATATTGTTCTTTTTCTCGCAGCGCATCAACATGTTGCATCGAGTCTATCCCAGCTATTTCAAGCTCTATATGCTGCCCGCGATGGCAATAATGGCGCTACTGTTCTTGTGCCAGCACATCAAGCGACCGGTGCCCGTGCTTTCTCACATAGGGCGCTATTCGATAATGGTGCTTGGAACCCACTATTTCCTCATCCTCCCGCTCCGTGCGGTGCTTTTCAAGTTGATGCCCTCGCTGGAAGGAGCCTCTTGGGCCTTTGTCGTTGTTTTAGTGCTCGTGATAGCTCTGGAATATCCTGTCATCTACCTGCTTAAGAAGTACCTCCCACGCTTCACGGCGCAAGAGGAGTTCTTCCATAAGGGGTGGAGGATTAGTGATTAGTGATTAAGGATTAGGGATTAGTGATTGAGGAATCTACCTTGTTGTGCCGCGCACAACCAAGCTGGTGCGCACCATGCGCTTCTCGGCACGGTCGATGGGGAGCTTGCCTTCCACCATGTCGATGAGGATGTCGGTGGCCTGGATGCCCACTTCGGCACCATTTTGATGCACTGTGGTGAGCATCGGGTCGCATGAGATGGCTCGCTCGCTGTCGGTGAAGCCGCACACCGCCACGTCGTCGGGAACCTTGAACCCCATTCTCTTGGCGGTGTACATGATGGCGATTGCCGTCTCGTCGTTGATGGCGAAGAACCCGTCGGGACGGTTTTTCATTTTGAGCAGCTCGGGGGTGAGCTTCTCGGCATCCTCGGGGGTGTCGCACTGCTTGATGAGCTCCAGGTCGGGCTGGAGGCCGTGATGATATAGTGCATCTTTATATCCGTTGAGGCGATTTTTCGAGATTTCCATGTTGAGGTTTGAGACGTAGAACGCCACTCGCTTGCAACCGGTGTCAATCATGTGCCCCACGGCTTTGTAGGCAGCTTGATAGTCATCGACCACCACACGGCTGGCGTTGATGGCGGGGCAGATGCGGTCATAAAACACGAGGGGTATTCCGCTGTTCACGAGCTTGATGAAGTGGTCGTACTGCTCGGTGTCCTTAGCCTGCGAAACGATGATTCCGCACACCTTGTTCTTCTTGAACGACTCGCAAATCTCCACCTCGCGCTCGTAGCTCTCGCGGCTTTGCGCCACCATGATGCGGTAGCCGCGTTCCTTGGCTTTCTCCTCGATGCCGCTCAGGATTGAGGAAAAGTAGAAATGCACTATCTCGGGCAATATCACGCCAATGATTTGCGATGGCTTCTGGCGGCTGTGGCGCAGCTGCTCGGCAATGACGTTAGGGTAGTAGTCGTGCTCTCGCGCGAACTGCTGTATCATCTCGCGGCGTTTCTTGCTGATGTTTGGGCTGTTTTTCAAGGCGCGCGACACTGTTGCCACGCTCACACCAAGTTGCGCGGCTATGTCTTTCATTGTCAAAGGTTGGTTCTCGTTCATGATAGAAAGTTGTTAGTGTTTCATTTACAGTACGTTGCGCCACTAAGGCTTACTGAATGCTTCTTTGAAAGTTCAAAATTACAATAAATCTTAAAAAGGCTATGTTTTTTATTTCTTAAAATATCTTAATGCAAACGTTTGCGCTCTATTTAACACATAATTAAATAGCAAAATCACTTTGCTTTTATGCAAAAGAATTACTTTTGTAGTTGCGAATTTCGCCCCTATCTTTTGCTGTGATTAACATAACCGAAAAATTAACAGTCAAAGAAAAATATTTTTATTAACTCAATAACTTAATAACAATTTAATTAAAACAAGATGAAGCAGGTAAACATTAGAATTCCCCAAAGGATTCTAGCCCTGATGATGGGACTTTTCCTATCTATCGGAGCCTACGCACAGATTACTGTGCAGGGACATGTCAAGGATGCTACCGGCGAACCTGTTATTGGTGCAACAGTTACCCAAGTGGGAACCACAAATGTTGTGGCTACCGACTTCGACGGCAACTTCACTATCACTGTACCTAAGGGCGCCCAGCTCCAAGTTTCTTCTATCGGTCTTCAAGATCAGATCGTTACCGCCGCTCCAACCCTCGTTATCGAAATGCTCGACGATGCTCAAGTGCTCGAGAATGTGGTGGTAATCGGTTACGGTACTGTTAAGAAGAGCGACCTCACTGGTAGTGTCACCGCCCTCCGCCCCGACGCCAAGAACAAGGGTGTGGTAGTGAGTGCGCAGGACATGCTCAGCGGTAAAGTTGCCGGTGTGAGCGTTACCAGTGGCGATGGTGCCCCTGGTGGCTCGGCTACAATCCGCATTCGTGGTGGTTCGTCACTGAACGCCAGCAACAACCCACTCATCGTTATCGATGGTATCGCCATGGATAACAATGGCATTAGTGGTGTGTCTAACCCCCTGTCTCTCGTTAACCCACAGGATATCGAGAGCTTCAACGTGCTTAAGGACGCTTCGGCAACCGCCATCTACGGTTCGCGTGGTTCTAACGGTGTTATCATCATCACCACCAAGAAAGGCCGTCGTGGCCAGACTGCTCCACAAGTGAGCTATAACGGAAGCGTAACCTGGAGCATGAAGAAAAAGACTATCAAGGTGATGAATGGTGACGAGTATCGTGCCTTTATTACTAACGCCTTTGAGAATGACTCCCGCAAGGAAACTGCCCTCTCACTGCTTGGCACCGCCAACACCGACTGGCAGAACGAAATTTATCGCACTGCCTTCAGCCATGACCACAATGTGACTGTTGCCGGTTCGGTTAGCGACTTCCTTCCTTATCGTCTCTCGCTCGGTTACACCGACCAGCAAGGTATCCTCAAGACTTCGGACTACAAGCGCTACACCGTAGCCGTTAACCTGAGTCCTTCACTCTTGAATGACCACTTGACCATGAACCTCAACGGCAAGCTCGCTTGGACAAAGAGCCGCTTCGCCGACACCGGCGCTGTGGGCAATGCAGTGCGCATGGATCCCACTCAGCCCATCTACAGCGACGATCCTAAGTATGCTGGCGTGGGTGGATACTTCGACTGGATGCAGGAAAACAGCGCCGACCCCGCTTGGCCCTACACCAAGAACATCAACGCTCCTTACAACCCCGTGGCAATGCTCGACAACCATGACAACAGCGGTAAGACCCGCTCGTTCATTGGTAGTGCCGACATCGACTATAAGATTCACGGTTTTGAGGACTTGCGTCTCCACTTGACACTCGGTGGTGACTTCACTCACGGTGAAGGTCACAACATCAGCGCCAACATCAGCAACACCAGCAACTACTGGGGCAACACCAGCTACTACACTCAGTCGAAAGAGAACCTCCAGTTGAGTACCTACGCTCAATACTACAAGGACTTCAACGACAAGCACCACTTCGACATCATGGCAGGTTACGAGTGGCAGCACAACTGGCGCAAGGAGTTCAACGAGTCGTGGGGTACTTACCCAACCAACTCGGCACTCTATTTCAGTGCTCAGGACAACGAGAATGCTTTTGTTGTTGCTCCTGGAATGTGGATTCCTGGCGTAACTTACGCTATTGGCGATCCTAAGGCTGGTGCCATCCGTGGCGAGGGCGTATATCGCCAGAACAACGGTCTCGGCTATCGCACCGAGAACTATCTGGTATCATTCTTCGGCCGTATGAACTACATCTACGACAGCAAGTACTACCTCACCTTCACTATGCGTTACGATGGTTCGTCACGCTTCCGTGACCACTGGGCACTCTTCCCCTCGGCAGCTATTGCTTGGAACATTGCTGAGGAAGACTTCATGAAAGATGGTCCTTTCAGCGCCATGAAGCTCCGCCTCGGTTGGGGTAAGACAGGTCAGCAGGAAGGTATTGGCGACTACAACTACTTTGCTAACTACGTGATGAGCAACGGCGGCATGGGTTCGTTCTACGACCTCTTGGGCGACGGCTCTAAGGCTAAACCTAACGTGTATAACCCCGAGCTTAAGTGGGAGACCACTACCACCACCAATGTGGGTCTTGACTGGGGTGTGATGAACGGCCGCTTGACAGGTAGCATCGACTGGTACTACCGCAAGACCACCGACCTCTTGAACTGGTCGCCTTTCTCGGCAATGACCAACTTCTCTAATGAGTTCTACAAGAACATCGGTTCGCTGCGCAACACAGGTATCGAGTTCTCAGTTAACTGGAAGGCTATCTCTACCAACGACCTGTTGTGGACTCTCGATTACAACCTCACTTACAACAGCAACAAGGTCATTGAACTTATCACTGATGATGAGAGCAATTTCATCACCACAGGTAGTATCGGTATCAATGGTCCCGCTCAAGCACATGTTGTTGGAAAACCATCTAACTCGTTCTGGGTTTATCAGCAGGTTTACGACCAGAATGGCAAGCCCATCGAGGGTCAAGTTGTTGACCGCAATGGCGACGGCGTGATTAGTCCTTCTGACCGTTACTTCTACAAGTGTCCTTGGGCTCCTGTTACCATGGGCTTTGCTTCGAAGCTCGAGTGGAAGAACTGGGACTTCGGTTTCAGCCTGCGCGCAAGCATTGGCAACTACATGTTCAACAACGTGGCTCAAGGTCATCACAATGTGAGCAACGCCGCAATTTTGGAGAACGTTTCGGGTAACTACTTCAACAACCGTCCTTTATCGGCAGTTGAAATGGGTTGGCAAACCTATGACACCGAGACCGTATTCAGCGACTATTGGGTACAGAACGCTTCGTTCCTCAAGTGCGATAACATCACCCTGGGTTATAGCTTCAATGAGCTCTTCAAGAGCGGTAGCTATCACGGCATTGGTGGACGTGTTTATGGTACAGTTTCTAACGTATTCTGCATTACCAAGTATGATGGTATCGATCCCGAGATCTTCGGCGGTATTGGTGGCGACATCTTCCCACGTCCCATCTCGTTCATCCTTGGTCTGAGCCTGAACTTCTAATTATTTTAGACACACATTAATAAATATATATCAAAATGAATAAGTTTTTTAAATATATAGTTTGTGCAGCTGCAACTATCTTGATGGGCTTTGGTCTGAACTCTTGCGTCAATGACCTTGACGTGGAGCCTATCGACCCCGCTCTGCAAAATGATGTGACTGCTGAGCAGCTGTTCAACAAGTGCTATTCGGTATTCGCCACTTCGGGCAATAACGGTGGCGACGACAACGTTGACGTTGCAGGTCTTGACGGTGGCTTCCAGCACAAGTTCCGTCAGATGTGGAATTCTAACGAGCTGACTACCGACGAGGCTATCTGCGGTTGGGGCGACGAGGGTATTTCTTCTTATTGCCACAACAGCTACGACTCCAGCCACCCAATGCTGCGTGGTTACTACTATGGTCTGTGTATCGGTATCACCTTCTGCAACCAATATCTCGACGTGTTTAACGACTATGATGCTACAATGACTGCCGAGGTTCGTTTCTTGCGCGCATTCCAGTTCTATCTGCTGATGGATGCCTTTGGAAACATTCCTTTCACCACCAAGATTTCGGGTGATAACCCCGAGCAATACACTCGCGCTCAGGTTTATGAGTTTATCGAGAGTGAGCTCAAGGACATCATTGGTGAGGGCTCTGGCGACCAAGTGCTCAGCGACCCCGCTCCCAAGAAATATGGCCAGCAGGGTTACGGACGTGTTGACAAGGCTGCTGCATGGATGCTCCTTGCTCGCCTTTACCTCAACGCACAAGTCTATACCGGCACTCCACAATGGGCTGCCGCTCGCGACTATGCCAAGAAGGTTATGGATTCTCCCTACAAGCTGTTTACCGACGACTATGAGGGCGAGGGTGTTGATGGCGTGACTCGCTCGTTCACTGCTTACCAGATGCTCTTTATGGGCGACAACGGCACTAACGGTGCATCGGTTGAGGCGGTATTCCCTGTAATCCAAGATGGTACCCGCACCACTTCTTATGGTGGCACCAACTTCCTGATCGCTTCTACATTCGACGGTGACATGCACCCCTATCCCTACGATGAAGTCGAGGTAAACGGCCTCTACAACAACAACACTTGGGGTGGTAACCGCTGCCGTCCAGAGCTTATCAAGAAGTTCTTCAGCGACATCGAGGCTCCCGAAGGTCATGCCTATCAGGTAGCTGCCGCCGCTGGCGACGACCGCGCGCTCTTTGAGACCGAGGGACGCACCCTCAACGTGGAGAACGAGAGTGACTTCAAGAATGGCTATGCTGTTGCCAAGTTCACAAACTTCAAGTGCGACGGCTCTAAGGGAAGCGACAACACCTTCCCCGACAGCCACTTGCTCTATATGCGTGCTGCTGAGGCTTACTTGACCTACGCCGAGGCTGTTACTCGCCTTGCCGGCAGTGGTGCAGCTCCCGCCGACGCTCTGCAGGCTATCAATGCTGTGCGCGCTCGTGCTCATGCTACTGTAAAGGCTTCTTATTCTCTTAACGACATCCTCGACGAGTGGAGCCGTGAGTTCTACTTCGAGGGCCGTCGCCGTGTTGACCTCATCCGCTTTGGTAAGTTTGGTGGCAATACCGACTATAAGTGGCAATGGAAGGGTGGCGCTTACGCAGGCCGCGACTTCGAGGCTTACCGTAACGTCTTCGCTATTCCAAATGATGACATTCTTGCTAACCCCAACCTCAAGCAGAATGAGGGTTACAAATAATTAGAGTTTATCACTTTAAACATTATTAAATAAGAGATTATTATGAATAAGATATTCAAGTCGGCATTATTGCTCATGGCAGGTGTGCTCATGTTCACCTCCTGCAGCGATGACCGCGACTCTAATCCCGTGCTTCAGCAGCCCGAATCGTTTGTGCTGAACACACCAGCCTATGCCGGTCAAGCTATTGACTTGGCAAACTCTAATACAGTGAACCTCACCTGGTCGCAACCTGACTATGGAGGCTTCCCTGTTGCTGTGGAATATACTGTAGAGGTTTCGCCCACCAACGAGTGGACCACCTCATACGCCCAAGAGGCTGCCGATGACACCGGTGTGACTCAATGCGACTACTACGCTTTTGAAAACGTATTCAGCACTTGCAACGCCGAGATTAGCGCAAGCGAACTGGCTAAAGCACTTGTTGTGATTTGCAACTATGCCGACGAGAGCGAGATTCCTGCCGAGCAGGAAGTGTATGCTCGCGTGAAGGCCAACACTCCCGGTGCCACCGAGGTGACATCTAATGTGGTGAAAATCCTTGTTAAGCCTTACTACATCGAGCTCAAGCCCGCCGATCCAGTTCTGTGGTACATGGTGGGTAACTGCATCGGTAGCAACGATTGGGACAATGGTTCTGGCTCAGTAGGTACTGGCCTCGTTCCATTGCTGCCTATGCCCGACGCCGATGTTGACGCAAATGGCAACACCGTGCTCGTTTATGCCGGCTTCTTCCCCGCTGGCGGTCAGTTCAAGTTTGTGCGTGACCCAGGCAGCTGGGACACTCAGATGAACTATACCAACCTTGAGGGTGATTCACCAGTTACCGATGAGGACGGTGACAACCACAACATTGGTGTCCCCGAGGATGGCTTCTACCAGATTGAGATGAACACTGTAACCCAGAAGTTCACTATGGTTAAACTCGATAATATTTACAATGAGTATGCTACCATCACTATGCCTGGCGAGTACAATGGATGGGATGGCGTTGCTGGAAATCCAATGACAGCTATGGGCAAGCGTGATAACACCCAGACTCACGATTGGTATGCCGACCTCACATTGGACAGCGATACTCCTATCAAGTTTAACAACGGTACAAGCGACTGGTCAATGAACTGGGGTGGTACTGCCTTCCCACTTGGTTATGGAACTAATGGTGGTCCAAACATTCCTGCTAAAGCTGGCGTTTATCGCGTTTACTTCAACGACTGTCTTGGTCTGTACTACTTTATGACTACTGAGTAATTTATAACCAATAATATTGACGACGGCATGGGGCGGACACGCTCCGCTCCAATGCCTATAGTCAATCTTAAAAGAAGAAATTAACACAACATGAAAAAGTTATTTTATATTTTAGGTATTGGTTTGCTCATGGCAAGCTGTACCGAGGATTTCAAGGACTGGGCCGACCCCATGAGCAACAGCGAGAACCCCGCCAGTGCTAACGCAGTGGTGGCTGCCGCTCCTGCTATCGACTTCACCACTATCACTACCGATAGTGTGCTCCTGTTCACGCCCACCTACAATACTGAGGAAGACGCTACAGTGACCAACACTGTAACCCTCTTCAATGCCGACAAGAGCGAAATGCGCGACATTAGCGTTGATGAGCAGGGCCGCGCCAAGACTACCGAGCTGCGCGACGCGCTCGAGGCTCTCTATGGCGTGCCCGAAGAGGCTATTAATGTGCCTATCAACGTGATGACCGTGCTCACCATCAACGGCCAGGGCTTCCGCTTCTACAGCGACATTGAGGATGCTGTGAAGATGGCTGCCGGTATGTATATCGTTGAGGGCGACAGCAAGACCCCCATGGAGTTTGTAAGTGACGGTCAGTACACTCTCACCGTTCCCGCTGGAGATATGAGTTTCTACTTCCTGCCTTTCACTTACCTCAACAACTATGAGGAAGGCAAGTTAGGCAGCGACGTTGAGACCGACGGCTTCGCCTTTGGCGGCAAACTCGTTCAGGGCGCCGACGCCAAGGTGATCTGGGTTAATGAGCCCGACGAGTACACACAGTACGTTATTACTGTCAACACCAACGACATGACCTACGACGTTGAGGGTCTGGCTTACGCCGAGATGATTTGGCAAGCCGGTAACGCCAACGGATGGGGCTCACCCGCTGCCGGCCTTAAGAACAAGGGCTGGAAGAACGCCCGCGACAACGATGGCGACTACTATGGCTTCATGTACCTCAACGGCGGCTTCAAGTTCCGCAGCCACAAGGACAGCTGGGATGCTCCCGACTGAGGAATAGGCGAGAGCGAGGGCACTCTCAAGGCACAAGCGGGCGGCCTTTATGCCGACGAGGGCTTCT
>CALAVD010000315.1 GCA_937892085.1 uncultured Prevotellaceae bacterium | reverse complement strand
TTCCCTACACGACGCTCTTCCGATCTATGGGTCAGCATTGTACTTGCCACCCATTTTCAACAGTTCCTCTGAAGATTTTGACAATAATGTTTGATAGCTTGCCTCGTGCTTGCTGCACCAGGAATTTTCAGTCATTTCCCAAAAGAAGACGACAAGCAGAATATAAATTAATGTGTTGTATTTTTTCATTGTTGTCAGACTTAATACTCTTTGCCTCCTAAAATTAGGAGATGTTTACAAAGTTACATATTATTATTTAAGGTAGAGTAAAGTAAGGATTAAAAAAGTGAATTATTACTATATATAATAGGGGAAAGATGCATTTTGGAATAAAATCATATCAAAATTTATAAATTTTACTATCGTAAAAGTTCATAAGTCATTTCAATTTTCATTTATGAAATTAATTTTGTATCAAAAAATTTTCAAATTTTAAATTAAAAACTTATGCGATTAAAATTTTCTATTTCTTTCTTTGCAATTGTGGCACTTTTGAGTGCTGCCTTCATGCAAACAGCTGAAGCTGCCGACAAAAAGCTGCCAGCAAAAATATCATTAGCAAATTATCAAAAGAAAAGTAGCCTTAAAGATTGGGCACAACGTAAAAAAACGGCTTCCCACAGCATGCCTATGCTGAGGAACTTTCCAACAGTAAACTTACCTACTTTAAGTGGCATTGAGCTTGATGGCTCAAGAACCTTTGAAGTGGCATTGCTCTACAGCGATCAGTGGGAGGAATATTACACCCCCTATGGAGTTGCCCGGCTACAACTTGCCTCACCGCCAGTGTTTACTCAGCTGTTTGAGAATGAAGATTTACCACAGTCGGGAGGTGGATTCTTTACCGACAAATATTACTATATGACCAATTATTCCGAGGAATGGTTCACTGGCGAACTGGCGGTTAAGACCCTGGTATATGATCGCGCCACTTGGAACGAGGTTTTCGAAATTGATCAAGATTACACAGCATTAGCAACCGATTTAGCCTACGATGCAATTGATGACTTGGCCTATGGTTGTTTCAATAATGGAAACGGCGTTTCTTGGGGGTATATGGATCCCCATAGCCTTAGTGTTACACATCTTGCAACTCTTGAGGGCGAACTTGTGGCAGTGGCAATTGACAGCCACGGTCAAGCCTATGGTATTACCAATGGGGGGTACTTGGTGAAGGTTAACAAGAAAAACGGTGAACTCACCCCTGTGGGATATACTGGTATCACACCTGCCTATTTGCAAAGTGCAACTTTTGGAGATGATGATGTTTTATATTGGGCAGCATCTCTGAGCGATGACTCAAGTGGTCTCTACACAGTTGACCTTTCAACTGGATTAGCCACACTGCTCGCAGGCTTTCCCAATGCCGAAGAAGTTGTGGCGATTTACATGAATCCAGCTACTCCTGATGCCGATGCTCCCGGTAAAATCAATTCTCTTTCACTCTCGTTTGTTGACGACCAACTCACGGGAACAGTTAATTTTTCTATACCCACCACCACTGCAGGTGGCAGCAATCTCACTGGCAATGTAGATTATGTTGTTACCGTCGATGGTGAACAGTTGTGCACCGGCACTGCAACCGCGGGAGAACAAGTGGCAGCAAATGTTACTCTCCCCAATGCTGGTTTCCACTACTTTGTAGTAAAGCTCAGCAATGAAGCTGGCAGTAGCGAGCCCACATCATTGCGACAGTGGGTGGGAATTGATCAGCCCAAGCCTGCAACAAATGTTGTTATGGCTAAGACTGGCGAGCGTGAGGCTAATATTACCTGGGATGCCCCCACAGCTAGTGTTCATGGCGGTTATTTCTCATCCAGTCGCATCAGCTATGACATCACTCGCTTGCCCGACGGAAAAGTCGTGGCAACCAACTTGAAAACCACATCATTTACCGACAATGTTGACATCACTGGTCAGGCTCTTGTAAAATATTCGGTAATTGCCAAGGCCGATAATGTGGAAAGCGATGCTGCCGTGAGCAACGGTATAGTATTCGGTGACGCTTTTGAGGTTCCTGTTCACTTCTCATTCGACACCGAGGATGAATTCAACATTTTCACCATCATCGACAACAACGAGACCCCTGCACTCGATAGCGGTTGCTGGCTCTATAGTCCATCGGCTCAATGTACTGGTTACAACACAGGAACAAAAGATGGTGACGACTGGCTTATCACGCCTGCAATTGCTCTCAAGGCCGACAGACAATACACCTTCCAGTATGACGTTTGCTGCTACAGCGATTACTGGCCCGATGAGTATTCGGTTTATATGGGCAATGCCGCCACCGTCGAGGGAATGACAACACAGTTGTTGCCCAAGACCACCATCTACTGGGACGAGATGCGCACTAAAACGTTTACCATCACCGTGCCCGAGGATGGCAACTACTACTTTGGCTTCTATGCCACATCGGAGGCTGGTGGAGCATTTTTCTTGATTGATGACATCAAGGTGACCGAGAGTTACACCCTCAAGGCTCCTGCCGAGGC
>CALAVD010000314.1 GCA_937892085.1 uncultured Prevotellaceae bacterium | reverse complement strand
TTCCGATCTGGCAGGAACTCGCCAAATGCACTTGACGAAATGCTGGTGGCGGTGGTCGTCTGTCGTTTCACATCACTGAAGTCCTCGTTGGTTGCCAATTCAATCATGTAACCTTGAGCGTTTGGCACTGCTTCCCAACTCATGGTGAATGGGTCAGGAACGAGGCTGCCATTATCGGGTGAGAGAAGCACAGGAGCGTCGAGCTGCTGGTCGGCAGACGGAATGAGGAATGTTGGCTCAAACTCGTTGTCGGTGCGGTCCACGGGACACACGGCATAGTAGTAGCCAAAGCGGGCACCTTCGGGAATGGTGTAGTTGGTGGCATAGCTTATGTCGAGCAGCATCTCGGCTTCCTTGTTGAACTGTGCTGGCTCTACGCTGTTAGGCACGGCATAGATGGAGTATTTGTAGTTGTCAAAACCATTCCACGACAGCACATGGTCTTGGCTGGTGAGGTTGGTCACCACGCCGGGGTCGGTGCCAGGCTTCCACGGCATTGCCGGTGGCAGGGCAGGGCGGGTGAACACTTTGCGCTTGAGGTAGGTGGCAAGCTCCTCGTGGTTGCCGGTGCGGTATAGGTACTTGCAACTGTAGAAGATGGCACCTGGTGCTCCGTCGAAGCTGTAGTCGCGGTTGAGTTGCACCTCGTTGGCATATTCTTCATGGTTAAGCTCGGTGCTTTGGCTCGTCATGCTTGAGATGGAGTTGGAGACGAAGAGCTGCCGGTCGAAGTAGTCGCACACCTGGTTCCACCAGGGCACTATCTTGCTGTAGTCGGCACTGGCGCCTATCTTCCAATAAACTTGCGGGGAGATGTAGTCGATGGTCTTCTCGTTGAGCCATGCTAATGGGTCGCTGTAGATGGTGTTGTACTGCCAGTCGCTGCCTGCCGGGCAGTAGGGCAGGCCATAGCTTGGTGCTGAGGAGCCCGCCACGCCCGCTGGCGAGATGCCGAAGCGTATGTCGGGGCGCGTTTCCTGAATCATGTTATAGACTTCTCGCACCATGCGGTTCACATTGGCGCGTCGCCAGTCGCCGAATGTCATGTCCACGTTGGAGTTGAGCCACTCCTGATAGTCGCCGGCGTCGCTGCCGGCTGAAATGCCGTCGGGGTAGAAATAGTCGTCGTAGAGGATTCCGTCAACGTCATATTTTGTGATGATTTCCTTGCACACGTTCACAATGCGCTCCACTGTCTCGTCGCGTGCAGGGTCGAGCACTACATAGTTGCCGGCACTCAGCAACAGCCCCGACTGGCGCAACGCCACGTCTTGAGGATTGGCGGCAGCGTCCCATTGGTCAATGCCGTTGCTGCTGTAGCGGTAGGGGTTAACCCATGCGTGGCACTCCATGCCGCGCTGGTGGCACGCTTCAACGGCGTAGGCGAGCGGGTCCCAGGTGGGAACCTGACCGCGGGTGCCGGTGAGGTAGCTCGACCAGGGCTCGTAGCTCGATTCATACATGGCGTCGCACATCGAGCGCACCTGGAAGTTGATGGCATTGAAGTTGTTTCGCTTGAGCGAGTCGAGCATGCGGTCGAGTTGCGCTTTCTGCTTCGCCTCGGCGTTGGCTCCGTAGGCTTGTGTCTCGGGCCAGTCGAGGCACCACACGGTGGCTACCCATGCCGAGCGGAATTCATGCTTGGGCACGGTGTAGGTGTAGGTGGCAGCCTGCATCGCCATGCCGCACATTAGCAGCATGACCAGCAAGGTAAAGTGATGTGAATGTCGTGTCATAGTAGCTTTATTAGTAAACAAGTTGACGAGTTAACAAGCAAAAAGGCAGTTCGTTTTGTTGTGGCTCATCAGCCAAATTCATAATTTTATCATTTAAACCACAAATTTACACATTTTTTTGAATATCTATCCAAAATAGCACAAAAAAAGAGGCTAACTCTTGATGAGCAGCCTCTTTTTTAGAGTTTTAGTCGTCAATGACTGTTGTTCTTGGAATTAGTTGCCAAGGAGGAAGTTATAAACAGCGGTTACGTCACCTGCGGTGATGTTTCCGTCACCATCTTGGTCGGGATAAACCAGACCGGTGTCGTCGTTGTTGAGCATCCAGTTGTAGAGTGCAGTTACGTCGGCAGCAGTAACGAATCCGTCGCCGTCAACGTCGCCTGGAACTACAACAGTGCCACCCACTTTCTCGATGAGGTTAGGATAGAACTGGAGCTGCTCAACGCTGCCGTCAGAGCTCTTGTAGTAAGCAATGAAGCCTTCTACGTTGTAAGTAGCGTCGTAGTCGAAGTCGTCGCCAATAGTAATCTCGTTGAAGTTAAGGCGCATTACCATGTCGCTGGTCTCGTCGGTGAGAGTGTAGTTGCGACCGTTGCTGCCTGCGATGCTGTCGATAGTGCAGTTCTCAATGCGCATGTAGTGGTGAATCATGCTTTGGTCAATCTCCTCGATGGGGATGAGCTCAGGCTCTACAGGAGTGCCAGGAGTAGCCTCGCCAAATGTTGCTGTAACAGGAATCATCTCGGTCATGCCGTTGTAGATAGTCCAGTTACCGGCGATGTCATTGAGCACGTCACCATTGTTGTAGGTGTTGTTAAGTGAGCCGAAAACGAGCATGAAGTCATCATTTTGATCCTTGATGTAGAGTTGCTTGCCACTGTGGTAAACAGCGGTTACAGGAGTGGTGAAGGTAGCGTTCTTACCGGTCTCGAGGGCGAGAAGCTCAGCGATGCTGGCAACAGTGGTTGGGTTGGTGTCAACAAACTCGATGGGGTACATCTGGATGTTGCCGTTGTAGCTGGTAACGATACCATAGATGTCGTAGGTGGCATCAAGGTCGGGCAGGGTGAGGTTGAACGAGTTAAAACCGGCAACAGAGTCGGTGCTGTTGTCAACGCGGAAGCCCAAATACTTGCCGTTGTGGTAAGTGATTTGAGCGTTCTTGAGAACAACATACTGCCACATCTGAGAGTTGCCAAAGTTGTCAACGGTAACCTCGTCGGGCTCAACAGCCTGACTCTCGGTAGCATCCTCAAAGCCAAAGAATGGGAACTTCATCTCAGGACCATTGTTGTAAGTAGTCTTCAAGCCACCAAAGCCAGCGGGGATAACATCGCCTTGGCTGTATTTGCCGCTAAGATCGCTGCCATAGATGCAGAGGAAGCCAGTGGCATCCTTAACGTAGGTGTTCTGACCGTTAGCATAGGTTACAACAACTGGGTTGCTGATGCTGGCGTTGGCGTTGTCGGCGAGGGCTGCGAAGGCTGCGATGTTAGCAACAGACTGTGCAGTCTCGATGGTGTAAGTAGCACTTGCTACAGCACTGTTGTTGCCGTTGAGAACTGCCATAGCCTTAACAGTGGTTGTTTGGCTAATAGTAATGGGAGCGCTGTAAACTGCGCTGCTGGTTGTTGGGTCGGTGCCGTCGAGAGTGTAATAAACGGTAGAACCTTCCTGACCATGGATGGAAACATCAGTGGGACCATAATAGGTTCCTTCAGCAGGGTTGAAGTAAGGAGTGGCAACGGTGCCGTCCTCAAGTGTAATGACCATCTTCGACACGCGCACTTGGTGTTCAGAAGCATTGAAAGTTACTGAAGAAGCACTTCCTGTCCATGTTCCATTTGCATAACTTCCTTCAGTTACAGTCAAACCGTCAGCAGCATAACTGCTACCTCCTGTAGTTGTGATTACAATTTTAGTGATTGTACTTGCTGCAGATACAGTTAATGTACTGTTTTTGTAAACACGAATGTGCCCACTTTGCAAACCTTGAGAAGTAGCTGTTCCAGAACCTGCTTTGGCATAATAGATGGTAATGCCTTGAGAAGTTGTGGTCTGGTCATCGCCAGTTTCTGTCCAAGTGAGGTCTACATTGTTCATGTTGAGAGTAATCTCACTTGCCCATGCGCCAACTGAGAGCAGAGCCAACATTACGAGAGATAAAAATTTCTTCATAAAGTTCTTTAAGTTAAGTAGTTAATAAATATGATGAATTATTTAGCTCATGTCGGTATATAATCACGACAAAGTTAATCATTATTTTTCAATAATGAAAAAGAAATCAGGAAATAATTAGAAAAAAGATTTTAACAGCAGATTTTTTGACGCGTCGGACTGGTTGCTCGAAGGCTTTGCGTAATTCGAGAAAAGGTTGTAAGCCAGGCTTCAGAGTAATGTTCTTATCGTTACGGACGATTGTTTTTTAGGATTTACCATCCGTAAGTGGGGTAGATCGGAAGAGCGTCGTGTAGGGAAAGAGTGTAGATCTCG
>CALAVD010000313.1 GCA_937892085.1 uncultured Prevotellaceae bacterium | reverse complement strand
GCTATGGCACAGGCTCTGGCTGATTCCGGCGCAGTTACCATCGTAGGCGGCGGCGACAGTGCTGCAGCAGTTGAAAAGCTCGGCTTTGCCGATAAAATTACCCATATTTCCACCGGCGGCGGCGCTTCCCTGGAATATCTGGAAGGCAAGCTTTTGCCGGGTGTGGAAGCGTTGGATTCGGTGCGGCGCCCTTTTGTAGCCGGTAACTGGAAAATGTACAAGACCGTTGACGAAGCGGTGAAACTTGACGCCGACGTTGCCACCGGAGCCACCTACTCGAGCGAGGCTCTTATCAAGAACATTAAGATGGGCTTGCAGCAAGCTAAGCCAGCCGGCAACGACAAGAAATCTACTACCGGCAAGGCAAAAAAGAACGCCAAGAACAAAAAAGGCAAAGGCAAACGAAGCATGACAAAATAATGCCAAGCCACCAATAACAAGGGAGGTGTGTCAAAATTACCGGCTTAGTGCCCCTCGGGCAGAAATCGAGCAAATCAAATTCAAATCAAACAAAAGAAATATTTGTTAGATTTTGTGGGCACACCTGTAAAAGACTGTGTAAGGTAGTAACATCGGAGGCTGTTGCAAAACTCCCAATCTGCAACAGCCTCCTTGCATGGTCTTGCTGACAAATAGCTTCTTCAGCGTCTTCGACGCTCGTTAGCTATCAACATAAACACAGGATTATGCAGGAGACTCGACTTTTGACAAGATTTGATAGATTTCTCACGCAAAGCGTGACTCCTCAATTTTGACACACCTTCTTTTTTTTCATCCTCATTAGTCGCCACGACGTTTACCAACAGTGGAGAGCGATGTAGCACAAGAATGCCACGAAGAACATAACGCCAAACAAGTTGAACGCTGTGTTCACACGATTAAGTACTCGAGCAACCTTATTGTTGCTCAATGCGCAAGAGTTGATGTTTTCCATATTTTTCATAGCTGTATCGTTTTATATTTCTTTCACGATGCAAAATTACACACCTTGCGGGCAAAAATCGAGCACATCAAGCATAACAAATATTAAAACAGCTCAAATCAAAAAAAGTGCCTAACACAAATGCGTTAGGCACTTTTCAACAATTATGAAAAGATTTACCTCTTATTTCACAACTTTAACAACGCTCTTAGAGCCGTCGTTCATCTCGCGTACCACGATGTTTACACCCTGGAATGGAGTAGCACTTTCAACGCCAGCAGCGTTGTAGTAGCGAACAGCCTTAACGTTCTCCATGTTGATGTTCTCGACACCAGTATTTGGGCCGGCCTCAAGTGTAACGTAGATTGCTACATCATCGGCTGGCATAGTGAAGGTGTGAGTCTGCTCTGTGCTGCCCTCAGCCTTGATTGATGGAGCGCTGAACTCGCCATCAAATTCTTCGTCGTCGATAGGAAGAACAATCTCACCTGACTTAACCTCAAAGCCAGTGATAGCATAACCCTTGTTGGCCTTAACGTTAACGGTAACGGTCTCGCCCTCGGCAACCTTAGTGACAGCGCTCACTACCTCTGTGCCATCGGCAAGAGTTACAGTGATAGTGCCGTTTTCGGGCTGGGTGAAGGTAACGAAGCTCTCGGTAACGTGCTCAACAACCTCTACAAACTCGAGAGGCAGCAATTGTGGAGCGCTGTTATAGATAGTGGTTACACCATAAACGTTATAAGTCTTGTCGTCGGTTGGGAAAGTAATGCCAAAGCGGTTGAAAATAGCAAGTGTCTGCTCCTCGCCAATCACAAGTGTGTTGCCACTAACGGTAGCACCCTTAACAACGGCATAAACGTTCTCATGAGTAGCATAGTCGGCAATAGCAAGCTCGGCAGCAACGAGCTCGGCAGTCGCGGTAGCAGCTTGCATACCAGTCATGTTTGACATCTCGATGGTACCATTATAGTTGACCTTTTTAGCGCTAAATCCAGCAGGAATAACTTGACCAAATGTGTAAGTCTGACCTGCATTGCCATAAATAAGCACGCCACCAGTCTCATCCTGTGCATAGAGGCGCTGACCAGCTTGACCACTAACAACGAGGTTGCCAGTGAAGACAAACTCGGTGTTGTCATCAAGAGCGAGGAATTCAGCAGCAGTAGCAACGGTAAGAGTCTTCACAAACTCCTTAGTAACGATTACTGAGCAGTCCTCAGCCTCGTTGAAGGCGATAGCCTTAACGGTAGTGGTCTCGGTGAGCTCAAATGGAGCGGTGTACTCAGTAGAATTGATTGTTGGGTCAGAACCGTCGAGGGTGTAGTGGATAGAAACGCCCTCTTCCTCACAAGTGATAGTCACGGTAGTAGAACCAATAAATGGAGTCTCACCGGTGATAACTGGAGTAGCAACATCTACAGCGTTAGCAACATACTCAAGAGGCATGAACTGTGGATTGTTATAGTAACCGGTAACGCCATATACATCATAGGTGTTATTGTCGGTGGGTGCGGTAACACCGAAGCGATCGTAGATAGTAGTGGTCTCATTGCCTACGGTAAGGGTGGTACCACTAATAGTAGCACCACGGATAACGGCATACTTGAATGCGTTAGCCAGAGTTACCTGAGCTGGAGTCATCTCTTCGGCAGCAAGATTACCTTGAGTGGTAGCAGCTTGCAAACCTGCGATGTTAGATGCCTCAGGAGCGCCACGGAAAGTAACTTTCTTGCAAGTCCAACCAGCAGGGATCACATCGAGCTTGTTATAGGTTTGACCGGCAGCACCATAAATCAAAATACCGCCTGTAGCATCTTGTGCATAGAGGTATATACCAGTCTGAGCCGAAACAATGAGATCACCGGCAAAGGTGCATTCGGTATTGTCATCAAGAGCATTGAACTCAGCAACAGTAGCTACAGTAACAGCTTCGGGCTTAATAGTGTAAGCAGCAGTTGCCACAGCACTTTCGTTCTCGTCGGCATCAACAGCGATAGCCTTGATGGTCATTGCCTCATTAACAACGATAGGAGCATCATATATTTCACCGTTTTCGTTTGCATAAGAGGGGGTGGAACCATCGGTAGTGTAAATTATCAATTCAGCATCAGGAGCACTGATGGTAACTGCGGTACCGGCCTCAACCTCACCAGCAGCAGGACTGAAGGTGGGAGCAGCAACGGTAGGTGTCTCACCAACTGTATAAGTAACAACAGCCTGAGTTATTCGTGTTGCCGCACCACTATGAGTGATAGTAGTTGATGTTGCATTAACTGAAGATAATGTAACCTCCGAACCAGATACTGATATTGTCCCAGCTGTTGCTTCATCACTTGACCAGTTTGATGCGTAATTAGAACTTGTACAAGTAAAAACAACAGACTCTATGATGCTTGTTCCTGCATCAATAGTGATAATGTTGTCTTTGTAAATTCTAAAATGCTCGCCTGAATAGGTGTTTGTGGCTGGGTCGGTGCTACTATTTCCCTTGGCGATGGTTATTGTTATACCATCAACCGTTTTTTCGGCCTGCATATTTCCTGTGTAAAGAAATGTAGCAGTTTCAGCCCATGCTCCAATTGCGAGCATGGCCATCATCAAAAGAGATAAAACTTTTTTCATAAAACGAGTTTAGTTTTAAAAAAATGAATGAAAAATTAAGTAGTTAATTGTTTGTGCAAGACGACGATAGCAACCGCTCGGCAAGCCACCCTCGCTTTCACGCCGCAAAGGTATAAAATTTTCTCGCAAGAAATATGGTTTTCACAATCTTTAAACTTATAATTTTCAGCATACCGAAAAACGGCAATTTAGCGTTTCTTTACCACTGCTACATATATGATTAGGATGATGTTCATCATCAGGGCATAGATGATGGCGGGGATGGCGTACTCGTCTTTGCCGAACACTAACGGACTGCTGGCAATGGTGATGGCTTGGGCAGCATTTTGCATGCCTATCTCGATGACGATAGTGCGGCGCTCCTTAGTATTCAGCCTCATAGCCCACGCTAATGCCACTCCGCTTGCCATAGCAAGGAGGATGAGGACGGTGATTGACAGCCCAAGCCTGCCGAAATTGGCGATTATCGCCTCGCGATTCTTGATGAAAAACACCGTTGCGAGAAAGATGATTGCCGGGAAAGCAATCTTTGACAGCACTTTGTGGATTTTCTCAGCAGCACCACCCCACTTCTTGCGCACGGCGATGCCCACAATGATTGGCACGAGCATAAGCACGATATTCTGCACCACGAGATTGCCTACCGGCAGATGAACATCTACCGTGCTGCTCGCAGCAGTAGTCACCCATTCTAGAATCAATGGCACTGTGAAAAGCGTGATAATGCTGCTGCAAGCCGTGAGCGACACCGAGAGTGCCACATCACCCTTTGCAAGCATCGAAAACACGTTCGATGAACTGCCGCCTGGACAGCACGCTATCAACACAAAACCGATAAGGAAAACAGGCTCCAGATGCAGTGCCCAGCCTATGAGCCACGCCAGTGCAGATCGGAAGAGCACACGTCTGAACT
>CALAVD010000312.1 GCA_937892085.1 uncultured Prevotellaceae bacterium | reverse complement strand
GCCGCAGCTTCGGTTCCTTGCTCGTCAACCTCAATAATTGCTTTGTGCAGCACTTTGCCAATCATCAGGTCATTGGCGGCGGTCATCTTGCTGAAGTCGGCGGCCGGCGTAAAAGCCTCGGTAATCCCCATATTTTTAAGCAACTGCGTAAAATCGGTGTTGGTTGTGGTTCTGAATTTGGGCAGCAGTAGCTCAACTTCGGCGTCGAACATTCTGTTAATCAGGCTGTCAAGCATTGTGGCATTGAGTTGCTGCTCAAGAAAACTAAATTGTCCATTTGCAGGCAGCAACACAATAAACTGAAACCTATTGTCGGTGTACGGAAGACTTATGGCCTGACACAGCGAGTCGGCGTAGTAGCTGAATTCGTGGGTGCGGCTCATAAATGTCAGTTTCGACTCGGAACCGTCTATGGCGTGAAACGTGCGCGACCGGCTGTTGCTTGCCCTGAACGGAATGCTCCAGTCGCATTTGAAGTAGACGGCGTTGGTCAGAATGAGTCTTGTGTCGGTGGTTAGTAGCTGCTCGTCAATCAGATGCTTGATTTTGCCTCCGGTATGATCCGATGTCCAGCTGTTTATGGCGTTGCAAGCCTTGCGCCGCCCCCGCGGTTTAATAAAATCAACATTCTCACATTTTGCGAGATAGTATTTAGTGGTCAGATCAACGTAATTGCTCGTCAGCTTGTAACCCGATTGTAGCCACAATCCGTTGGCCATAAGTAGTTTGCAATTGCTTGTCTGTGCAAGGCTGTTCATCAGGCTGAGCGTGTTCTGGTCGATGTCGGTTGCCGGCTCATTGCCGCACAAAACGGCTGCCATCTGGCTAAACGTGTTTGCCGATGCTCCTGCTCCGGTCATGCGCAGAGCTGTGCTCAGGCTGAGCGGCGAAAAAACGAAGTTGTCGTCAACTGCTGCTTCGGCAAGTTGCTTGTAGGCTGCTACTGCAAAGTTGTTTGTGCTCTGTGCTATCTGCCCCAACAAACTCTCCGTTACAAGGCAGTACGCAATCATTATTGTAACCCGTAATATCCTCATTACCTTGTGGTTGAGTTGATATTTATAAAACTTGGGTTATAGCCCTTTTGCAATTTCAGCCTCAACATCGTCGACGGTTGCCGGAATACGCTGTTTACCCAATCGGCGTACACCGCTTTCGGTGATTAACAGGTCGTCTTCGATGCGCACACCGCCAAAATCGAGGTACTGTTCCACTTTGTCAAAATTGATGAATTCAGCGTTTGTTTGCTCGCGTCGCCATTTGGCAACCAGTTCAGGGATAAAGTAAATTCCCGGTTCATCGGTTACTACAAATCCCGGTTGCAGGGTACGTCCCATGCGCAGCGACGATGTGCCGAACTGCTCCACGGGTTTTGTGGTAGTGTCGAACCCGACATACTCCTGACCAAGGTTCTCCATATCGTGGACATCGAGTCCCATCATGTGTCCCAGTCCGTGCGGCAGAAACAGTGCATGAGCTCCGGCGGCTACCGCGTCGTCTATGTTACCTCTCATCAGACCCAAGTCGCTGAGTCGCGAGGCTATGAGCTTGCAGCATTCAAGGTGCACGCTTTTGTATGTTTTGCCCGGAGCTGCCAGTTCTGCCGCCCGATTATTGGCATCAAGCACAATCTGGTAGATATCTTTTTGGCGCGAGGTGAATTTTCCGTTGACAGGAAAAGTGCGCGTAAAGTCGGATGCGTATCCCATTGCTGTTTCGGCTCCGGCATCAACAAGCATCAACCGGCCCGGTCGTATAGGCTTGTCGTGGAAATGGTTATGCAGTGTCTGGCCGTTCTGTGTCAGAATGGTTGCGAACGATGTGGCACCTCCATATTTGAGCGGGATGCTGTCGACCATGCTGTGAATCTGATGCTCGTTCTGAGCCCGCATTACCATGCGCATTGCAGTGGTGTGCATCTCGTAGCCGATGGCGCAGGCGGCTTCAATCTCAATAATCTCCTCTGTGTTTTTTACCGAGCGTAAATCAACAACGGCTTTTATCAGTTCAATCGAGACACCATTGACAATCTGATTTGTCGACCATCCGAACAACTGCTCCATTTTCAGTATGTTATGTCCTCTGTATTGCGGCAGATAATGTATTTTCCGTCCCTGACTGGCGCATTTCTTCACGTAGGCACTTAGTTGATGCAGCGGCAAGGTTTGTTCAATGCCGCATTGCTTGGCGTAATCGGCAATGGTGGGCTGTTGGCCTGTCCATATAATATCGTCGATGTTAAGCTCATTGCCGAAAATCATCTCCTCACCCGAGTCAAAATCGATGATTGCTGCCAAATCGGGCTGGCGTATGCCGAAAAAGTAGATAAAAGTGCTGTCTTGTCTGAAGTTATAGGTGTTGTCGGTATAGTTGATAGATGCCTCACCATTGCCCAAAAATAATGCTATTCCGTTGTTTATCTTGTGCTTGAGATCTGCGCGGCGCTTTACATAGATATCTTTTCCAAACATTTCACAACTCATTTTCTGTATGTTTTAAATTGATTAATAACCAAAACTGAATTTTGACGCAATTTATATAAAAAACAGTTGCCGCATTTTGTCGGACAGGTGTCAAAAGTTGGTCCGATTACCGCCCGTGGCATAAATTGACTTATTTTGCCACCATCAACAAAAAAACGTTATGAGACATCAACACAGCACATACACAGCAGCATTTGTAGCACTCTTGGTGTTGCTTGCGGCTGGCTGCACAGACGGACACAAACGTCAGCCCGACCCCTCTGTTGCACCTCTGTTCGTCAAGCCGGCGGCGCAGTTCGAGGCTAACTGTTCATTGATTTTTATGGGAACCGATGGCCGCCCAAAGTCCGACATAATTGAGTCGATGCTGACTCAAACCGACGGCCAGCAGCCGTTGAGCACCCTTGTCCCGATGCTCGAGCCGCAACAGGCTCTCATTGTAACCTACACCGATGAGCGCCGGCGCACATTGTCAATGTCCGATATAGGTCAGCAACTTGATGTGGTGTTCGCAAATGCCGCCGGACACGTGGTGCACACGGCACCGTCAATGCCAGCTTATTCAACACAAAAATTTAGTTCATACGAGTATGCTAAATATGTAATATTCATGTTACCAGATGGATGCAATGGGTTTAAGGCATCAGATACCGACCGCATCGTCATTGTCGCGAATAAAAAATAGCCCTGAAAAATCATAAAAAAACGGACATACCACATAATCAATATGTTATCTTTTTATAAAGCCAGAAATAAAAAAGTTTTAACACAACTACGATGTTGTATCATATTTATTTACAGAGTATTGCGGCAATAGTGCCGATGCGGTCAAAATATATTCAAAGCAAAAATTTTTTTTTCGGATAAATTTCTACTTTTACAAATAATGCTTGTCAATAAATGAAAGAGCAGCGAAGGAGAAAGGATCTTGTATGGTTACAAATGATGATGCAGCGAAGTTAATTACAGCCATCAAGATGGTGTCGTCATACGATTTTACAGACTACTCTGATAAATCGTTTTGTCGTCGCATCGAGAAGATATTGGCCGACAATAATTTAGATTTGGATCAACTAATCCGCAAGCTGAGCCACGACAAAGCATTTTTGGAGCAGATGGTAAAAGACATAACAGTAAACACCACCGAACTCTTCCGCAATCCCGAGATGTGGCAGACATTACGACACCACATTCTGCCCAAATTCAAACAGAACAAGTCGATATTCATCTGGCACGCGGGCTGCTCCAGCGGTCAGGAAATATACTCGATGCTGATACTGCTGAACGAGATGGGCTTGTTCGATCAGGCCAAAGTATTCGCTACCGACATAAATACCGATATGCTCGAGGCTGCTAAAGCCGGTCAGTACAAGTACCGCTTCAATCTTGGCTATCTCGACAACTTCGACAAGGTGATAAAAGAAAATCCGTTCAACTTTGAGCAGAAAATAGATGTCCCATACGAGAAATACTTTGACATAGACAAAGTGAAGGATACCATCCAGATGAAACCGTTCTTGCGCGACAAGGCTGTATTCCGCAAGCACGACCTCGTAAAAGATGGAAATGTCTTCTACTCAAAATTCGACCTCATATTGTGCCGCAACGTCATAATATACTTCAACAACAAACTGCAGAGCCGTGTAATCGATATGTTCAACAGCAGCCTTAATCGCGACGGCTATCTGATTCTGGGAACACATGAGAGCATTTTAGGATCGTCGGCCAACAACTTTGAGCGGTCGAAAGGTTTTTACAAGAAAAAACAGATATAGTTATGGTTGATAATATAGGAATAGTAGATACGAGAAATATTATCAGTGCTGTAACTGACGCTTATGGCATTGACTTGTCCGATTACGCCTCAACCATATTGAGACGCCTTCTTGTTCTGTTGTGATACAGCCATTACTCTCCCAGCAAGATATTGTATTTCACCACCTGCCAACTCATGTTGAAGTTATAAAAAATGCCGTAGTTCTTGCCAGTGACTGGGTCGTGCGCCCTGCCGCAGCTCGAGATATAGTTGCGGTCGAGGGTACTGAGGACATAAAATTTCACTCGCTCCCACGTAGCCATGTCATATTGCACATGGTAGAGCACGTAAGTGTTGGTCTGCTCAAAGTCGTCCCAAACGGTCTTGAAGTGGATGCCTTTCATCAGGCCGTCCTCATACACGGCCCCACCAAGCTGAGCCTGATACACGTCGCGCCCCTCGGTGAGCTTAGTGAGAGTGGCATTAGCGAGGTAAACTCATAGATGCCCTCCATGTTGTTGCCGGTAGTTGTCCATGAGTCGGCTTTCACCACTCCACACAAGAATTTTAGTTGACACTCTCCAGCTTGCGCAATAAGGCAACCAATCATCACCATAAGCGCAAAAATCAATGTCTTAGTTGTCTTCATGTAAATTGTGTGTTTAGTAATTTTTTTTTAGCCGACGAGGAAGGCATTTTTCTTGCAAACGCGCTATATCTACTAAATGTTTTACAACAGAAATTTGCCCAAGCGTGAAATTCTTGCTAATATTTGGATAAATTAGGCTGCGCCTCAGAAAAACTCAAATAAATTTGGTTTTTCATTCGGCTTGCACTAATTTTGCCGATTAATTGGTGTAGTAGCGTTTTGCTGCAGCGCCGTCAGAGAGAACAAATCGTTTTTATTCATATTATAACACCTTACCACTACGAGCAGCATGAACAAGTGGCGCATTGAGGACAGCGCCGAGATGTATAATATCACTGGTTGGGGCCTCAAGTATTTCTCAATCAATGAAAAAGGTCACATGACAGTGACCCCCAAGCAGAGCTACACAGGCGTTGACTTGGTAGAAGTGATGGACGAGTTGCGGCAGCGCAACATCGGCGCGCCTGTGCTGTTGCGTTTTCCCGATATCCTCGACAACCGCATCGAGAAGATTTCGAGCTGCTTCAAGAAGGCTGCCAAGGAATATGAGTACCAGGCTCAGAACTTTATCATCTATCCTATCAAGGTGAACCAGATGGAGCCTGTGGTACAGGAGATTGTGAGCCACGGCAAGAAGTTCAACATCGGTCTGGAGGCAGGCTCGAAGCCCGAGCTGCACGCTGTGTTAGCGATGAACATGGGCAAGATTTCGGAGAACTCGCTCATCATCTGCAACGGCTATAAAGACGAGAGCTACATTGAGTTAGCTCTGTTAGCGCAGAAGATGGGACGCCGCATCTTCCTCGTCGTTGAGAAGCTCAACGAGTTGCGGCTCATCACCACAATCGCCAAACGCTTGAATATCAGGCCCAACGTGGGAGTGCGCATTAAGCTCTCGAGCAGCGGCAGCGGCAAGTGGGAAGAGAGCGGTGGCGACCGCAGCAAGTTTGGCTTGAACACCAGCGAGTTGCAAGAGGCTATGGAGTTTATGCAGGAAAACAAGATGGCCGACTGCCTCAAGCTCATCCACTTCCACATAGGCAGCCAGGTGACCAAGATACGCCGCATCAAGAACGCTCTGCGCGAGGCGTGCCAGTTCTATGTGCAGCTCTCGCAGTTGGGGTTTGACATCGACTTTATCGACATTGGCGGTGGACTGGGGGTGGACTACGACGGCACGCGCAACAGCGCCAGCGAGAACAGCATGAACTACTCCATTCAGGAGTATGTCAACGACTCGGTGTATCAGCTTGTTGACGCTTGCAACAAGAACGGCATCAAGCATCCCAACATCATCACCGAGAGCGGGCGCAGCCTCACGGCTCACCACTCGGTGCTCGTTCTCGAAGTGCTCGAGACTGCGAGCCTGCCACAGTGGGATGACGATAACGACCACTTGCGTGAGGATGAGGACGAGCTGGTGCGCGACCTCTATGAGATATATGACAAAATCAATAAAGCTCGACTCCTTGAAGACTGGCACGACGCGCTGCAAATCAGGGAGGAAGCCCTCGACCGCTTCAGCCTCGGCTTCCTTGACCTGCGCACACGCGCCCTCGTAGAGAAACTCTTCTGGAGTGTGGCTCGCGAGGTGAACATGATTGCCAGCGACATGAAGCACGCCCCCGAAGAGCTGCGTAGCGTGGCACGTATGTTGCCCGAGAAATACTTCTGCAACTTCTCGCTCTTCCAGTCGCTGCCCGACTCGTGGGCTATCGACCAGGTGTTCCCCGTGGTGCCTCTCGACCGACTCACCGAGCGCCCCGACAAGTTTGCCACTATCCAGGACATCACTTGCGACAGCGATGGCAAGATAGGCAACTTCATCTCCAATCAGGGGTTCTCGCATTACCTGCCTGTGCATCAGCTCAGGGAAGGCGAGCACTACTACTTGGGAGTGTTCCTCGTGGGAGCTTATCAGGAGATTCTTGGCGACCTGCACAACCTCTTTGGCGACACTAATGCAGTGCACATTGATGTTTATAAAGATCACTACGAGATAGATCAAGTGATTGATGGTGAGACGGTTGCCGAAGTGCTTGACTACGTGCAATTCAGCCCCAAAGAGCTGGTGCGCAACGTGGAGGCATGGGTGGCAGAGTCAATCCGAACCAAGAAAATCACCGCCGAAGAAGGCAACGAGTTCGTGCGCAACTACCGCTCTGGACTTTATGGTTACACCTATCTTGAGAAAGAGTAGTTTTTTTAATGCACAAAGCATTGCGCTTTGCGCGATTAGAGATTAGTGAAACAAACAACGATAAACGATAAACGAAAATGAGGCGTTATTGGATAAATTTTAAGGGAGAACAATCAGGTCCACTCTCGATAGAGCAGTTGGAGAGTATGGGTATCGACAAAACGGCATACGTGTGGCATAGCGGTCTTGACGACTGGGTGAAAATCACCAAGGTGCCCGAGCTTAACGAGATGCTCGAGAGAATGACAGGTGCGGGAGGCGCTCCTGTAACTGGTGGAGAGGTAGCTACGCCCGAGATGGCAGTGGACCAGGCGTCTGAGACTCCTGCTGATAGTGCACCCCAAGTGCCTCCAATGGGTGGTCGGCCAAGTGGTGCCATGAACAATGCAATGCCCCATGGGGGCTATCGTCCTCAATATGAGATGGGTGACTACTATGCCGCCTCGCAAGCTGTAACCGAGACTCCTAAATGTCCTCCCACCAATTTGGTGTGGTCGATTCTTGCTACCTTGTGTTGCTGCATGCCGCTTGGCGTGGTGGGTATCATTTATGCCTATCTCACAAAGAAGAATTACAAAGAGGGCAACTATCAGAAGGCTGAGAAATACAGTGAATATGGAGCATGGGCAGTCATTGGGTCAATAGTATTAGGCCTCATGACATTGCCATTATCAATCTATTACTCAATGTTGCAAAGCGTGGGTTGATGAGCAAGCGACGTGCCGTCAAGATTGGTGGGCTCATAGTTCTGCCGGTAGTGGTTGCAGCGTTTTACTTCAGCATAAATCCCTCAACCAGCAAATTTGTGCCCCGGTGTGTGTTTCTTACCTTCACCGGCTATAAATGCGCGGGTTGTGGATGCCAGCGAGCGCTACACTCCTTGCTTCACGGCAATTTTCTTGACGCACTTGCCTACAACGCTTTTTTTGTGGTTGCAATTCCCGTGATAGTTTTGTACCTCTTGAACGACTACACTCGGCTTATCCCCCACAAAGTGGGTGAGGTGATAACTCATCACTATACTATAGCTGCTCTTGGCATTATTGTGGTGCTGTGGTGGGTGTTGCGCAACGTCTTTGGTTGGTAGAGGCTAATAGTTTATGGTTCATAGTCTATAGTTCACAGTTTATGGTGTTAGTTACTGTTGCCTTGTTTACTCGTTAGCTCGTTTACTCGTTAGCTCATTAAGATATGCTTTTTTCTATCATTACAGTTACCTACAATGCCGCCAAGGTGTTAGGAACCACGCTCAAGAGCGTGAAGGAGCAGTCGTTCCGCGACTTTGAATATCTGGTCATCGACGGGGCTTCGACCGACGACACCCTGCTGCTGGTGGAGCAAGCCGGCATTGAGGGGACAATGGTGTGGAGCGAGCCCGACAAAGGGCTGTATGACGCCATGAACAAAGCCATCGACAAGGCTCAAGGGCAATATCTCATTTTCCTTAATGCCGGCGATGCTTTTGCCACTGCCGAGACCCTTGCCCGCATCGCGATGAAAGCGCAAGAGCATCCCGATGTGATTTACGGGCAGACTCAACTCGTTGACAGCGCAGGGAAAGTAGTGGGGATGAGACATCTCACGGCACCCACGCAGCTTAACTGGCAGAGTTTTAAAGATGGTATGCTGGTGTGTCACCAGGCTTTTATCGCCAAGCGTGAGTTGTGCCCACACTACGACCTCAGCTACCGCTTTAGTGCCGACTACGACTGGTGCATCAAGGTTCTGAGACAGAGTGACTTATGCATCTGTGTTGGCGCCGACCCCATAATCTCTTACCTTAGTGAAGGACTTACTACCGAAAATCACAAGAAGTCGCTGCGCGAACGTTATAACATCATGTGTCACTATTACGGCACATTGCCCACGATGCTGCGTCATGTGAAATTTGCCTGCCGCCACCTGCTTAGAAAAGTTATATAAACGTTAAGAACAAATGCCGTTTGTTGATTGTTTTCACTAAATGGTTGAAAAAATAATAGTTATAACAAATAATTGACTATTTTTGTCGTTTCTAAATTAATAAGATTTTAGTCACTACACATTTTAGTATGAACTCGATTATAAACATAAACAAATTCTCACCCATCACCCTTGACGAGATGAGCAGCGTCAAGCTGATGAATCGTGTTGATACTAAATTTGTTACTACTATGCCACGACTCGTCAAGCTCCTAAAAATGGCGCAAGACGAATATTTCATGCAGGAGATTGACGGTAAACGCAGTAGTGCCTACACCACGCTATATTACGACACGCCATCCTTCGAGATGTACACTACCCACCACAACGGATGCTTGGGCAGGCAGAAGGTGAGGGTTAGGCAATATGTTGACTCAGGGCTAATTTTCCTTGAGGTAAAGAATAAGAACAATCACCGCCGCACGCGCAAGAAACGCATCGTCGTTAACGATTTTGAAATAGGCGGCGACGAGAGGCGGCAGTTCTTGGAGTCGTTGTGCTGGTATGATATCGACACGTTGCAGCCGGCACTGCGCAACTGGTTCAACCGCATTACTCTGGTCAACAAGGGCAAGACCGAGCGCGTGACAATCGATACCGATTTGCGCTTCCACAACCTCTCGTCGGGCATAGACCAAAGCCTTGACCAAGCGGTGATTATAGAACTCAAGCGCGATGGCAACGTGCCGTCACCGCTGCTAGCGATGCTCCGCGACCTGCACATTCATCCTCACGGCTTCAGTAAATATTGTATAGGCACAGCTATGACCAATCCACAGCTTAAGCAAAACCGCCTGAAACAGAAAATATACTATGTGAATAGGCTTGTCAATCTTGACAGTAAATAAAAAATAACTAAAAACATTGCAATAATGGAACAAGAACTTATCATGGGCTTTCTCACGCCTCAGTATGCTCAGATGCTGATTAGGTTTATCATCTGTGTAGTAGTTAGTTGGATAATCATCGATCAGCTATATTACCGCAAGAGCAAGCGTCGTGACTTTTATTTCACGTTCATGCTCATCAGCGTGTCGATTTTCTTCCTCGTGTTCTTCATGATTTTCGTCCTCGAGGACATGAAAGGCAAGGCAGGAATAGGGCTTGGAATAGGCTTGTTTGGTATCTTCAGCATCATGCGATACCGCACCGACTCAATGCCGGTGCGCGAGATGACCTATCTGTTTATTATCATCTCGCTGGCTGTTGTCAATGCCTTAGCGTCGTCGATGAGGGTTGAAGAGCTAATAATCACCAACTTGATTGTCATCTTAGCTATTGTGCTGTGCGAGTGGCGTCTCAAGACTAATAGTGTGAAACTCATTCAGTATGACAAAATAGAGCTCATTACTCCCGATAAACGTGAGGAGCTGATTGCCGACTTGAAGAAACGCACAGGTCTCGACATCGTGAAGGTGGAGGTGGGTGCCATAGATATGCTCCGCGACATGACAGTGCTCAGGGTACACTACCGCAGCACCGACAAGGGCAGCAACAGTGTTGACCGAATGACAAAAATACCAAAAGAAGAAACAAGATGAAAAACATTTTTAGACTGATTGTTGCGGTGGCATTATCGATTGTGGTGTGTCAGCCTGCTAACGCGCAGTTTGAGGGCAAGGAATGTAAAGACTTCGGGCTATGGATGACTATGGGCGCTGAGAAAAAAATCAACAAGAAATGGAGTGTAGCACTCGAGTTTGAGTATCGCCTCAAAGACCATATCGGAGA
>CALAVD010000311.1 GCA_937892085.1 uncultured Prevotellaceae bacterium | reverse complement strand
GGAAGGAATTAATCAATGCACAATGCACAATGCACAATTCATAATGCATAATGCACAATTCATAATGCATAATGCACAATGCACAATGCGCAATGAAAAAAATAAGAAAATCAGGCTTGGCACACAATTGTGTACCATAGTTGTTACTTAGCACTTAACACTTAACACTCAACACTCAACATTTAACACTTAACATCCATGCTTCCAGCTTTTTATATATTTCTTGCTATGGTGGTGATAGGGGTGATACTCTACATCCACGACCGGCTCACCTATAATAAAGGGGAGAGGGGAGAGGAGAGAGTGCTGAGAGGGGAGAGAGGGGAATCCGAACCCCAAGATGCGTGCAGCGACGACTGCTGCGGCACTAACGACGTGTGCCCCAGCGAGATGATGCTGCGACACCTCGATGACCCTATCGAGTACTTCGACGACGAGGAGCTCGACGCTTTCAAGGACCGCAACGCCGATGACTACAGTGCCGACGAGCTGGAGCAGTGGCGCGACGTGCTCTACACCCTGCGCCACGACGAACTGCTTGCATGGGAGCGCTCTATCAAGAAGCGCGGCATCCAGCTCCCCGATGTCATCAAAGAGGAACTTATCTCAATGCATAATGCACAATGCTTAATTCATAATTCATAGTTCATAATGCAGAATGGCGTTAGGTGCTCACACGCTGCAAAGCCCCGGGTGGGGAGATAATCTCACAAAGTTGCGAGCGTAGCTCGTCGCAAAGCCTGCTTCGCAGGAATTTATTTATACCGCGCCTGCGCGGCTTTGCGACACCGGTAGGTGCGACTTTGCGAGAGTCCCCCCCAGAATCAATGCACGATGGCGTTTTCACCCGTTTTTCATCAAACAAAGACAACAAATAAAAACAAAGACAACAACCTTTTGCGGCTGAACCACTTTTGTGTCGTCGCAATAGGGGATTTATTTATATACAAAATGTTATATTTATGTGAGAATGAATTTTTAACATATAAAAAAACAATTTTTTTAAATAAAAAGTGGTTTTTTCTTGGTTATTCAGAAAAAAACGCCTATTTTTGCAGAATAATTATGCAACCAACCTTTTTATTAACCAACTAATTTTTATCATTTATGAAAAAAATTACTTTATTACTGGCATTGGCAGCTCTGCTGACAATGACTATGAACGCCGAGGTTAAGACCTACGTTCAGCTTAACAAGAAGGCCACAAACGTGGTAGTAAGCAAAACTCCTACAGCCATTAAGGCTCCTAAGACCGTTAAGCTCAATGCCATAGCTCCTAAGGCCGACGTTCCCGAGGGCTATGCAAGTGTAACTCTCACCGCTGGCGACGTTTGGGGAGATGGCACTGGCTATCAGATGCTTCTCGATGCCGACGCTACCGCTTACGGCACCACTATCCCCGAGTCCGGTGCTCTCACCACAAGTGGCGATGTTAGCGATGATGTGTATGCCGAGTTTGAGTACAAGATTCCTGAGAATGCCGATGGCGCTCTCACAACTCAAAACATCGTCTACAACAGCAGCGTTACCATCTTGATCCCCGCTGGCGTTTATGACTGGTGTATCTCCAACCCCACTCCCAACGACCGCATGTGGATTGCTTCGGATAATGGTAGCATCGGTGGCCGTGCCGACGACTTCGAGTTCGCTTCGGGCGCTGCCTATGAGTTCGTAGTATCTCTCGGTGGCTCGAATGACCAGGTTGACCTGATTGTTGACGACCCCACAGCTCCCGCTATTCCTACCGACGTAACTGTTACTCCTGCCGCTACCAGCGCTGAGGTTGCTTGGGTGGCTGGCGAGAACAACGCCGCTTGGAACCTGCGTTGGCGTCCTTGGACCGATCCCGCTTTGATGAACCACATTTGGGATCTGAAGGCCGACAACTATCAGGAGCAGCTTGAGGGCTGGATGATTTATGACGCCGACCAAGACGGCAACAACTGGAGCCTGACGTACGTTGACGACGCCAGCACCGACGTTGCCTTCTACTCGGCAAGCTACTCTGGTGGTGCACTTTCTCCCGACAACTGGCTGATCACTCCTGAGATTGCTCTGGGTGGAACTCTCAAGTTCAAGACTTGGAACTACTCAACAAGCTATCCCGACAAGATCATGGTTTACGTTTGCGACAATCCTGATTGGGACAGCCTTGACGAGTTCGTTGCTATCTCTGAGTTCATCCAGCCTGGTAGCGACCCCGAGGAGTATGAGTTTGACCTGAGCGAGTATGAGGGTATGGGCGTTATCGCCTTCCGTCACTACGACTGCACCGACCAGTGGAGAATCTACCTTGACGACATCTCAGTTACATTCCCTGGCGGTCTCAATCCTGAAGATCTTCCCGAGTGGACACTTTGCGAGAACGTAGAGAGCCCCTACACTATCGAGGGTCTTGTTCCAGAGACCAAGTATGAGGTTCAGGTACAGGCTGTGGGCGAAGACGCACGCGTTACCGACTGGACCGACATCGTAGAGTTCACTACTCTTGCTGAAGGCGAGGAGCCTGTAGAGACTGGTTACTTCCTGGTAGGTACCTTCAACGAATGGAACCAGACCGCCGACGGTGGCCGCATTGAGTTCGTTGCCAACAAGGCTGAGAATGTAGTTCTCGAGGCTGGCGCTGAGTTCAAGGTTATCACCTTCGACGAGACAGGTGCTACTGTTTGGTACGGTGGTGTTGACGACAACCAAGTTGGCTTCTTCCTGATCAACGAAGACCTCTATGGTGTGAACATCACTCTCGTTGACGGTGCAAACTTCCGCATTGCAGAGGCTGGCACTTACAACTTCGAGCTGGTAATGAACCGCGACGATGCTCCTATGCTGGTTGTTACTCCTGCTAACCCCGATGCTATCAGCACTATCGCTACCGATAAGGGTGACAACCGCATCTTCGACCTCATGGGCCGTCAGCTCAAGAGCGTTCCCGAGCACGGTATCTACATCCAGAACGGCAAGAAGTATGTTAAGTAATTAACCACACTTCGGTTATCGCATAAAAATGCACTCGCACCCCGCGGGTGCATTTTTTGTTTGCCACAAAACAAGCGGTAGCTATCAAAAAAAGGGCTCAGTCGCAAAAAGGTGGAGGCAATCAAATTTGAGAAATTTTAACCCAAAAGCACCATAATTTCAACAAAAAAAACTGCAAAAAACAGCGATTTTCTTGCATCTGCAATTTTTTTTTGCTTATTTTGCACGTCACATTTGTAATTACATCTATTTACTAACCAAAAAAAACAATTGTTATGAAGAAAGTATTTACATTTCTTTTTGCAATCGTAGCCCTTGCTGCCTTTGCAGGGTCTAATGGCTTTAGTGCCGAAAAACAGAGAACTGAGCCCCTTAACCCAACTCACATTATCTTTAACGACCAAATGGGCACACCCTGGCATCAACACATCTTCGCCCTGAACCGTGATGTTCAGGCTGCCAAGGCTCCTGTCACCCAAGCTCCTGAGGGCGAGGTGAAGACCTACAAGCGCACCGGCTCCGCCCTCTTTATTGACGGCCAATACATTACCTATGGCGAGCAGGACGGCACCATCGAGCTTACCTATGCCGCCGACGGCAAGGTGTGGTTTAAAAACCTCCTTTACGGTAGCACCGTTTTTGGCGACAGCTATGTGTATGGCATCCTGAGTGAAGATGGCACTACCATCTCCGTTCCTATGGGCCAGTCAATCTATTACAGCTCATCTTATGAAGCCGACATCGTTTTGGCATGGGGAACATCTGCCATTAGTGACAACAGCATTGTGTTCACCGTTGATGCCGACGTTACCGAGGCAATCTTTGCGATTGATGGCACAACCCTCACATTACAAAACTCTCAAGACACTCCCTCGGGATCAAGTTATCCTCAGTATGAGGGCACTGGCATTGGCTGCTACTGGACCGACGACAACTCGTTTGGAGGCCTCCTGGACTGGTATAGCGCATTTACAGAGTTTGATGCAGCAACCATGCCCGAGAATCTCGCTGTCACTCCCGCTGCCACCACTGCCGATGTCACCTGGGATGGCGCAGAGGGTGAGAACTGGAACCTGCGCTGGAGGCCCTGGACCGACCTCTCGGGCAATCCTTTCTCTTGCGACATGAACCTGGCCGACGCAAACGCTCTCAACGCCTATATCGAGAGTGAAATGGGCGACTGGATAATCATTGACAATGATGCAGACGGCTACAACTGGACAATTGGTGGAAGCGAGGGAGACTATTACTTCCAGTCCTATTCATGGTATAATAGCAGCGCTCTTACTCCCGACAACTGGCTGATTACACCACCGGTTAAGCTGGAAGGCGTTCTCAAGTTCAGCATGTGGGGAAGCTCTTACCCTGACATCCTCATGCCTTACGTTTGCGTGGGCAACCCCTCAAGTCTTGACGACTTCATCGCTCTGGCCGATGAGGACTACACTACCACCTCCACCAAGACCGAATACACCATCGACCTTAGCGCCTACGAGGGCCAGATGGGACGCATCGCCTTCCGTCACTACAACTGCACCGACCAGTATTATGTGAGAATTGACGACATCTTCATTGGCGACCCCGATGCCGAGATTATTCAACCTGCCGAGTGGACCTACGTCAACGAGCTGGATGCCACCGAGTACACCATCGATGGCTTGACTCCCGAGACAAAATATGAGGTACAGGTACAGGCCTACAATGAGGAAGATGTTACCGACTGGACCGACATTGTTGAGTTCACTACTCTTGCTGAGCAACAACCGGTAGAGGAGGGTTACTTCCTGGTGGGCACCTTCAACGAATGGAACCAGACCGCCGACGGTGGCCGCATCGAGTTTGTTGACGATGCTGCTACTGTAGAGCTCGAGGCTGGTGATGAGTTCAAGGTTATCACCTTCGATGAGACCGGCGCAACTGTTTGGTACGGTGGCGAGGACGCTAATCAAGTGGGCTTCTTCCTGATCAACGAAGACCTCCTGGGCGTTAACATCACTCTCGTTGCTGGCGCAAACTTCCGCGTTGCCGAGGCTGGCGAGTACGACATGCAGCTGATATGGACAAGAGCTGATGTGCCCATGCTTCTCATCACCAAGACTCCAACCGCCATCAGCACCGTTGGCGTTGACACTAAGGCCGACAACGCTTATTACAACCTGCTCGGCGTTAAGTTCAACAGCATGCCTACCGTTCCCGGCATCTACATTCACAACGGCAAGAAGGTTATCATCAAATAATTAACACTCAACCGTCAAAATCTAAAAGATGCGTCCCCCGGCGGGGCGCATCTTTTTTTGTAATAGAGAAAAAATGTTGTATCTTTGCAGCCTAAAACTTTTCATTATGGAACAGATAATAATTAACGTAGAAGACAAGTCTATTTTGAATAGTCTTCGTAAGATTCTTAATTCGCTTAATGGAGTATCTATTGTTAAGCAAAAAAAGAAACGTAAAACAGGTTTAGACGAAGCTATTGAAGACGTGAAAGCAGGTCGCGTTTACACTGCTGAAAATAGTGAAGAAATGTTTAAGCATATTTTAGGATAAAATATGTACTACATCAGGATCTCACTCCGATATATTTTGAAATAACAAAAATCTACAATATGAACATCTTAGAACTTAGCGAACAGGAGATAGTTAGACGCAACAGCCTGAACCAGTTGCGTGAGTTGGGAATCAACCCTTATCCGGCTGACGAGTATGTGGTAAATGCTTGGAGCGATGATATTAAAGCCCGCTTCAAGGATGACGACGAGCCTCGCCAAGTGAGCGTGGCGGGACGCATCATGACTCGCCGCATCATGGGCAAGGCTTCGTTTATGGAGCTTAAAGACTCTCGTGGCCGCATACAGGTGTATATCAGCCGCGACGACCTCTGTCCCGACGAGAACAAGGACCTCTACAACGTGGTGTTCAAGAGGTTGCTCGACATTGGCGACTTCGTGGGCATCGAGGGCTACGTGTTCCGCACACAGACCGGCGAAATCAGCGTTCACGCCCAGTCGCTCAAGGTTCTGAGCAAGAGCCTCAAGCCGCTGCCCATCGTGAAGATGAAAGACGGCGTAGCCTACGACTCCTTCGACGACCCCGAGCTGCGCTACCGCCAGCGCTATGTTGACCTGGTGGTGAACGAGGGCGTGAAAGAAACTTTCCTCAAGCGCGCCACCGTGGTGCGCACCATGCGCCAGGTACTCGACGAGGCAGGCTATACCGAGGTCGAGACCCCTACCC
>CALAVD010000310.1 GCA_937892085.1 uncultured Prevotellaceae bacterium | reverse complement strand
CTTGTTTGCTCAATCCGAATATCAGACAACAAACCATAATGGCAATCACCGCCACTGTAGATGAACAAAGAAATCCCTGCCATGTATCACCAAAAAGACTAACGATTGCGTATGACAACGAAAGAGATATTGCAGTAACACCTATAATAGGTAACACTATCTCTTTGATATATGCCGACAAATCAAGGCCTATTAAATACTTCATATATATCGTTCTTACTATCGCACAAATGATATTAAACCCTGCGTATGCAAGTAGCGCAACAGAACCATCGTATCCATAACGAAGAAGAAGATATATAGTTGGTATTGCCATCAGTTTGATTATGCTCATCAGTATTTGATGAACTTTCAAATTGCCCGTTGCATGAACAGCCTGCCATAATGGTGCCTGAAAAGAATCAACCAATGAGTAAATGATTATGGCTTGAATATACAAAGGAGCATCTGACGGATAATCACCCAACCAAATACCAAGCACAAACCGTATGTTCAGCACCACAGGAATACTAACAAGCAACAATAAATAATAAGATAAAAAATCTCTTCATGATTTTATAGTTTTAATTTAAGTTTCGCAAGTTGTTAACTTGCTCAAAGTTTAATGTTTAGTGTTTAGAGTTTAGAGGATAATCAGTGTGAAATATAGAAAATTTTGGAAAAAAATTTTCTCTAAACACTAACCTCTAACCTCTAACCTTCAAGTTTTTAAAGTTTTAGAACTTTAGAAACTTGAGTAATAAAAGAAATGCTACAACGATACTTACAAGAAGGACGCATCGAGGTGGGATGCGACGAGGCGGGACGAGGATGCCTGGCGGGACCGGTCACGGCTGCCGCAGTGATATTGCCACACGACTTTGAGAACGAGCTGCTCAACGACAGCAAGCAGCTCACCGAGCATCAGCGCGACGTGCTGCGACCCGTCATTGAGCGCGAGGCGCTGGCGTGGGCAGTGGCAATGGTGCCGCCCGAGGAGATAGACCGCATCAACATCTTGCGTGCATCAATAACGGCGATGCATCGCGCCCTTGACCAGCTCTCGGTGCGTCCTGAGCACATCCTCGTCGATGGCAACCGCTTTTATCCATATAACGACATTCCTTACACCACCGTCATCAAGGGCGATGGCAAGCTGATGAGCATCGCCGCCGCAAGTGTACTGGCCAAGACCCACCGTGACGAATATATGAGAAAGATTGCCGAGGAGTTCCCTCACTACAACTGGGCAAAGAACAAGGGTTATCCCACTAAGGACCACCGTGCCGCCATCGTGTCGCACGGCATCAGCCCCTATCATCGCAAGTCGTTCAATTTGGTTGGGCAATTATCACTTTTTGATTAGATATGGAAGCACGCAAAAGCATAGAAGTGGTAGCAGCGATAATCTGCGATGGCGAGGGTCGCATCTTTGCCACTCAGCGCGGATATGGCGCCATGAAAGATGGCTGGGAGTTTCCTGGCGGCAAGATGGAGGTGGGAGAGACTCCCGAGCAGGCTTTGCGCCGTGAGATTGAGGAAGAACTCGACACGGAGATTGCCATTGACGAATTCCTGTGTACTGTGGAATGGGACTACCCCGACTTTCACCTGACTATGCACTGCTATTGGTGCCATGTGGAGAACGGCTCGCTCACGCTAAAAGAGCACGAGGCCGCCCGCTGGCTCACCATCGACAGGCTCAACACAGTAGATTGGCTCCCCGCCGACAGAGAAGTGGTGCAAAAAGTGAAGGAGAGTGTGCTTTAGGCTTTACTGACGCTGCGGGAGCGGCGCAATAGCCTAACAATGCCCGGGGGATACCTTTATCTCGTTACCCATCTTTTAAGCAAATCTCCCTTGATGAGGATATCGCTTGCTGTCCATGCCTCTTGTTGTGATTTTAGCAGTGGTGAGTTGCCGTAGCCCTCGTCGGTGTTATCGGCTGCCGAGTGCACGTCGTAGCGCAGTAAGCTGTGTCCCAAGCCTTTCCACGGGTAGTCGTTAAGCCCCATCACGTCGAGCAGGGTGGGGTAGATGTCGATTTGCCCAATGGGACCGTTGATTTGTTTGCCGTGAGAGCTATTAATCACGATAAACACACACTCGTTGCCGTTAGTGCTCAGCGATGGTCGTCCGTTAGGCGCATCGTCAACCGGTTCGCTATGGTCGCTGGCGATGACTATCACGCTATTGCCGTAAAGACCTGCTTGCTTCAGTCTTTCGAGGAAGATGCCTAACTGCTGGTCGAAGTAGTGGGTCTTTTCCAGATAGTTGCGCACGGCGGGAGTGTATTGCTTGCTTGCCGAAATCCATGTGGCAGGCTCAAAATCGCCGTCGTAGGGGCTATGCATCACACCGGTGAACAGTTGTGCGATAAAGCTCTTGCCGATGCCCGGCAGATACTTAGCGGCATATTCCATCACCACTTTGTCGATTTTATAATCGGCGGCTTCCAGCTCGGCTTTCAGCTCGGGCTGGTGGTAGAGAGTGTCGAAGCCGTAAGCCACCGACATGTTTTCCACGTTCCACAAGCTGGGCTCGTCGCCGCAAATCTCCACCGCCTTGTAGCCGCGCCGCTTGAGTGCCTTGACGAGCGACGGTAAGGTGCGGTCGCTATATTCCATCGCCACCGAGCGGTCAAGCATGGGGAGCAGTCCGGTTTGATACATGAACTTACCATCGCTTGAGCGACCGTTCTTGGCTTGCGAAATCACGTTGAGGCACACGATGTTGGCGCTATCGGCGGCGAGTGCATTCAGGGTGGGCGTCACCGGGTGTCCGTCAATATCGAGGTTTACCGCCCATGCGTTGAGCGACTCCACCATGATGAAGATGAGGTTAGGACGCTCTATCGAGGTCTTGTAGCTGTTGTCGGCATAGGCAGGGCAGTTGTTCTTGATGAAATCCTCGGCGAGTTGCCTCTCGTGGTCGCTCACGCCGGTGTCGATGCTGTTGATGAGCGAGAAGATGGCATAGCTCATCACGCCATTGTGCATGATGTAGTTGAGGTGCCTGCCGCCAAACTTGGTGTAGCGTGTGGCGAAAGCGTCGTGCAGATTGCTGTAGTTCTGGCGATTAGTAAGGTAGATACTGGTGGTGATTAGTAGTCGCAGCACTACAAAAGCTCCAATGCTTGCCGCAAATAGCCACCAGTGGCGCTTCGCAGGTTGTGTGGCGGCGCTGTGGCGTTTCAGCCACCAGTGGTAGGCGTGGAGCAGCAGAGGCATGAGGAGCACTATGAGCGACTTCTTTGTGACGGCTCCTAAGGTGCTCTTGATGAGTGTTCCCGACACGTTCTTGACGAGCAGGAACGACGAGAAGGGCATCACGTCGCGATAGGTGGGGTAGTAGAGCAGTTGCGCGAAGCTCCACACCGCCACCAGCCATAATATAATAAAGGTGTAGGTGCGGCGGTGCTTAATCACCCAGCATGGTGCGAGTAGCAGGATAGCGTCGGCAAGGTGATTAAAAAAAATCTTGGTGAGTGGCTGGTAGGCGAGCGAGCCAAACATCGAGCGCGTTATCGCGAGGCTCACAGTCGAGAGCATCACCACAATCACAACGGCGGCGAGAATATAAAACGCCGCCGCAGGATCTGTGATATGTTTCTTTTTAGTAGTGATAGTAGTGATAGGAGTTAAAATTCTGAATTCTGAATTGTGCATTGTGCATTCTGCATTGTGCATTCTGCATTATGCATTGTGCATTGTGCATTCTGCATTGTGCGTTATGCGTTATTTTTGGCGGCTTCCACCCATTGCTTGATGTCATCGGGCATGGGGTTCTTGTAGCCGAGCTTGTACTTCTTGTTGATTTCAAGAAGGTCTTGGAAGAGCTTGCCAGGCTTCTCGAGAGCACCTAAGGCTTCAACGGTGAGGAAGCCGGCCTTCTGGATGGGAGCCACCCACTCGGCGGGAATGCCCAATGCTGTGAATGCCTCTTCCTTGTCGCGTCGAGCCACTTTCTCGGGACGCATCTGTGGGAACAGCAGCACATCCTGGATGTAGCTGTTGCCAGTCATGAGCATCACCAAGCGGTCGATGCCGATGCCAATGCCGCTCGTGGGAGGCATGCCATATTGTAAAGCTCGCAGGAAGTCTTGGTCGATAATCATCGCCTCGTCATCGCCCTTGTCGGCAAGTC
>CALAVD010000309.1 GCA_937892085.1 uncultured Prevotellaceae bacterium | reverse complement strand
CAACGATTTCGTGCATACGCTTCCGTATATTCTCGATATCGTCGTCGGTGACGGGTTCGCCGCTCTTTTTCCTAAGGTTGCAGTAGTAACCTCCCGAGATGGGGTGCTCAATGAAGAGCTTGCTGCCCGGGCAGGTGTCGCTGGTGGCCTTGTAGAGCACAAAGCACAACGAGCGCACGTAAGCTCGATAGCCCGAGCCACGGCGAGCATCAAGGAACTCCACATCGCGGTTCTGGAAGAGCCTGAACTTGAGGCCCTGCGAGGCATTGTTCACCTTAGCCGAGACCACAGGGTACTTGAACTGCAGCTCATCGGCAAATGCGTTGTAAACTTCAAGAAGTGACGTTCCCTCCGGAAATTCTCTTGTCACATTGTTGTTTTTACATCTGATTTGTAACATGGGGAGCAAATTTTATTGTTTTTATTATTTATAATCAGTAGTTCTTTGATTTGGTCGTTGACCTTCATCTGCTAACACAAAATCGAAAGACCTACCAAGTCTCACATTGGTTTAATCATTGATTCAATATACTTTATCTCGTCCTCGGTCAAGTCATATTTTTTATATAATTCCTCATCACTCCAAGGACGAGAGAAATCCTGCATTGGAACAAAATGATATACGCCAGACATTGCGTCTTGAGTAATCTTCATTGAAGAAACAAATATACGGAAAAAACGAGTCTTCAGATAACTGATAAAATTCTTAGCTTCGTTCTCGGAGTCAAACTTTGCATAAAGATATGTCTGAGAACAAACAGACATAGGCTCAACAAGAATTGGCTCACCAAGTACAATCTTGTCATTGCCAGAGCCACCAGCTTTAGGGACAAATACCTTGATAGCATCTACATCCTGTATATTCTTGCGAATATCCCTTTTACGGACGTACCCAGTCTTTCTTACGTTATGATCCCAATAGAACAACTTGACATTGAATTCGTTTGTCTGTGTTTCACTCACATCAAATGGATTTTTCTTGCTAGTCTTGGGGTTGGTAGGTATACCAAATGGCGTATCAGAAGATATTATTGATTCTACGACGCCAAGGTTCTCTTTGCGTGCTTTACGCATTACTTTATCAACCAACTTAGCCAACTTCGGCTCACGGATGATAACATCTAAATCATTCAAATCCATTTGTTCCGTCTCAACGGTGTCACCTTTTACCAAAGAATAATTGCAATCCCCTTGATGCTCATAGTCATTCAAGTAGATGCATACTCCGCCTTTTATCTCAACGTCATTCGGGAACAGCTCACTCGCATCATGGAATGCCGTGATGTCTGAAATAGTGCCACAGGTCAGCATTTCCTTACGGAATGAGTCTAGCAGGTTTGACCTGCCACCAGTGAACCATTTGGATGGTATGATTAGTGTTGAAAATAGATTCGACAGCGTTTTTGCTATGTTACTAAAGTTCTGGAATATTGGCGCATCATTAGTGCCGCCAGAACCGCCTTCGTCTTGATATGGAGGGTTACCCACCGCTACTGTTATTCCCATTGTTTTTATCTTTTTTATTATCTCATCGGCATGCTCGCCAATGAGGTCGTATGAATTATAATCGCTTGCAATGTTTTCTACCGGTAAATTCAGAGCCTCATACACCTTGCGTGTAAATTCGTAGGCTATGGATGAGGTAGGAATAGAGTAAATCTTGTCTTTGTAGTTGTCGCCAAACTCCAACAGAATAGCGTGTGCAAACTCTCCTACTTTTGATGCTATATCTAAGAACTTCGCATCAGCAGGAATCCTGTCATGAGGAATCTGGCGCAACATTCTCAATGCCACTTTATCAACAGGAGTCACCACCTCTGATTCTGACCAGCGGCCAAACTGACGCATAGCACATTCTACACGTTCCAAGGGTTGCTTGCTTTCGTCACGGGCAAGGTCATTTATATTCTGTATTTTATAGTCAAGTTCTCGAAGAGCATTAGGATTTAAATGTTTATAGAGAAGTTCAGCCATCTTCTTGCTGATGCCAAGATTCTTGGCTATTCGCTTATTGTCAGCTCCCTGATCAATAACATCCGTTATGTCTTGAAGTGCCAACACCTGATTCTTCGTAAGGAATGAGAAGAAAAGATAGCGAGAATATAGAGTAACAATTCGTTTGCCTAAAGAGTCATCATCTTTTTTTTCATTATCTGTTTTCGAGTTTGTGACATTATCGTCATCTACAGGTGTCACGCCAGTATCATCTATGTCAATATCATCTTCACCGTCCTCTTTTGTCGGTTTCAATTTCAAACCGCCTCTTGTTCCGATAGGTTGTTGACGCATAATTTCTTCTCGCAGTTCATCAATATCTAGTAGCGAGAGGTCAACTGGCACATCCTTTGCCTCATCTAGTATGCTCCGCTCACTGGAATACTTACGAATGAAGTTCAAGATGTCGTTTGGTGTAACTTTTTGCAGTTTATCTTTGTTAAGCCAAATTACCGGCGAGATTTTTAGCTCCTTTTCTATGCGCTCCATCAAATGCCGATTCCCGTTAGCATCGGTATTGATGTCATAGATATGCGCACGCTGTTCCTGCAAGTAGAACATTCGATTAGGGTCAAAATCCACAAGTAGAGTCTGTGGTTTCATATTTCGCTTGGCAATGTGGCCCTCAGCGTCAGTATATGTCACAACATATGGGTTCTGCAAGCGGAAGATTGCCTGATCGTACTCTTGAGGCGATGCGGTTTCCTTGAGATAGAGCATAGTGTCCCACTGAGGCACAGTAGAACCAGTTAGCATACGATTGACAGTTAGTGTTAAAGTTTTTTCGCCCTTAGCTTCACAGTCCTCAATCTTCTTCTTGACATTTGCAAGATTGCTAAATAATCGCCCATTCTCTACACCAGTGATGTTCAAAATCACATATTGAGAGAGGTTCTTGAAAATGTCTTTGTGCGTTTTAATGAGTGTTTCCATTGCGTCACACGATGCGCGATAAGGCAACACCATTACGACATGATGACACAAGTCTCCATGCTTGATGCGTTCATTGTCGAGGAATCCCATAACATTAGTGTCTTCCTTTGAACCATCAATGGCTTGTAAGAAGTCTAGGACTTCCTGTTCATGCTTGAAAAAAAGGTGTTTACCGCTATGGTCCTTTTTTATAGATAGCGGGCAGAACAACTCGCGAAAAGCAGTAGAAACGCCAGCTTGTTTCAGTTCTTCAAGTTTCTTAATGGCAGAAGCATTAAGATTGAAAGCAAATCTAACCATTTGCGGGAAACCGAAGTAGGGATTTTCCCACTCCTCCAGGGTGTCAAGATTTTCTTCATCCCACTTTTGGCTGGCCTCGATGATATCGGTAAACTGACAATAGCTTATAATGTCATCATCAGTAAACTCATTGCCCATTAATATCCGATATGGAGTTCCTGACAAGTGCAATTGCACTTTGCTCTTGAGTTGTTGCGTCTGTTCTAACAGGTCATCTATTGACTCCTCATTGTGCTTCTTTTCCTGTGCCAAAACCTTATCACCGGATGCCTTTGTCAGCACAGAACCATAGTGTTCTGCACGAGCGCCAAAATGGGTCTCATCAACAATCAGCAAGTCAACAGACTCTTTGAACAGTTGCCTGTGACGTTCCTTAATCTCTGAGCTACTTAAGTCTTGCAGGGTGAGACAGACAACAATCTTCTGCTTTTTCTCCTTTGCATCAGATACTAGCTTATGGTTAGCCTTCAAATCTTTGCTTGACACATAGAGGTACTCCTCAAAATTCTTGAATTTCTCAACAGTTTTCTTCCATTCACCTTTTACGCCAGCTTTTGCTGAAACTACCAGCACCAGGTGGGCATCTATCTTTTGAGCGCAGCACATCGCCGTAAAGCTCTTGCCAAAACGCATAACAGCATACATAAGCAGATGGGTGCGCTTATTTTTTATTGCGTTTTTAAAGCGTTCGATTGCATCAGCCTGATTTGGGCGAGGAGTTAATGGGGCTTCATCTCGGGTGTAATGAAACTCCTCTGCTATTCGGCCATCTTGCATGGAGTAAAATTTATAACGCCCGTCGTTTTTCTTTGCACTGTCTGTTATGTCGGCAATTGCCTCATCAATGTCAGTAGGGACAGCCTCTTCAAAAAACTCATTTGAGAAATACTGTAAATCAGGAAATGCTTCGCGAGTTATACGATTGCGTTTCTTTTCTTCCATCACAAACCTATGCACCTCAAAATCTCTGAAATACTTTTCATCGACTCTCGCCTCGTGCTCATAGAGTTTGACTAAATCTTTATAGTGATGCCGCCATTCTTCCAGCCGTTCCTCGACAGGACGATAGGTGTCGCCAATCTTAAGATAATTGGGTACCGTGTTTGTCTCGAACGCATAGATGTGAGGTTCTACACGACCAATGATTATGCTATCGACAATCTCAGTATTCATCTTAACTTATCTACTTTTGCGAGTCCGTTGTAAGTGTGAAAAAAAACCGGTTGCCCTATATCCCAATCCATCATTTTCACATAAATGCCGTTATGCTTATGGATTAGACCCTTTTTGCATCCTTCGCACTCTATCTCATGACGAATTAATTCACCCGTTATCAAATCATGTGTTCCAACAACAACAGGATGACAACTTCGAGGAATCACAAATTTTAATCCATCCATCTGAAAAATGTTCCAGGATATAATATCACAAACCTCTTTAATATGTTCAATGTCAGGCTCTTCACCAAAACGATCCTCATGATAATCAAAGAACGACATTAAAATGTTTTCTCGTGCCAACAATAGATTGTCCCCTTGCCACTCAAAACCAAGAATACCCTTGATTGCCATCTTTGCCCAATAAATCCATTCTTCATAAGTGGTTGTGTTCTCATTGACAATGCGAAGTTTCCTGTCAAGCCAGCCTATGCGATTATTCAATTCTGTGATAGCTTCTCCTGTCACGGCATCATAACGACTTACCAAGAAAGGGGCCTCGCCGCAAGTGATTTCTATCACACCCATGCTCACATAGTCCTGCCAGGTTTTGCCTTCAGGAAACAATATTTTATCAGTTGTAGGAGTCCAGAGATGTTTTCCTCCTTCGGTAAAAGCAACATTGAACACAGGAGTCCGTCTGAACCATCTCTCATCAACACCATTGTTCATGTCATTGCAAACCCATGATGGCGTGAACACCTCCGCCATTTTCCTTACTCTCTGTTTTTTTTCTTTCTCGTTCTTGGCAACACGGGGTTGTATTACATTTGCGTTCTTGCCAGTAATCTTTTCAGGTGTAATATGATTAAAAAAAGTATATCCTTCGCCCAAAGAAGCATAGTCATCTGTAGCCCAGATGATATTCTCACCTGTGGTGCGGTCAAGGAGCAAGGTGTCAAGAATACCGTTTCCAAGCCCAAGCAAATAATCTTCTTTTATGTCTATGCCGTGCATATGTTATATATAGTTTGCAAAAATACAAAAAAACATTGAACTATAAACCTGTTACTTTCAGTTTTTTTCCATCAACGATGAAGCGGATGTTGTGGTGAGCGAACCGCATACCATAGACCTTGGTGGGGTCGTCGTGGTAGTGTGGCCTGGGGTCTAAGGCAAGAGTCTGCCGCAAAGCGTCGAGCTGCTTGGGCGAGAACTGTTGCGCAATTTCATCGGGTATATCAATGTCGAGAGCTTGCCAGGCGTTGCTATCAACGAATCCACAGCGAGCCTCGGGATAGGCGTCGGCGTAGGCAATGTAGGGTTTTATGTCGTAGATGGGTGTGCCGTCCATCAAGTCGGCTCCGGCAACATGGATTACTGGCCCTTGCGAGGTGCTCAGCTCCACTCGCTCGAGCCTCACTGCCGACAGCCCGAGAGGATTGTGGCGGTAGGGCGAGCGGGTGGCATAGACCCCCACGCGCGTGTTGCCGCCTAACCGTGGCGGACGCACTGTGGGGCTGGTGGCGGCGTGCTTGTTGGCGGAGAACCCCCAGATGAGCCAGATGTAGTCAAAGTCCTCAATTCCTCTGATACAATCGGGGTTACGGAACTGAGGTTCCAGCACTATGCTGCCCTCCAAAGCGCTCACAATCCCACTCTGGCGCGGAATGCCAAACTTCTCCTTAAATGGCGAGTGGAATGTGGCGATGGGGGTGATTTCCATAATGCTCAATTATTTATGCGTTTATATTGCAGTATCTCAAAAGCTTTTTCAAGGATGGTGTCTTTGCCATGTGCCATGTCGGCTTCGGTCATATCGACCTTGACATCGGGCTCAACACCAAATTCTGTCAGGTTTCCGTCGGGGCCAGTGATTGGAGCTGCCGAGAAGCGCACGCTCCATCCGTTGGGCAACTCGCTGGTGAAGGGCAGACCGCAGCCTCCTCCCGTGGTGTCGCCCACCACGGTGACGTTGGGCAGCGACTTCATGATTGAGACGAAATTGTTAGTGGCACTGAACGAGCCGCGGTTGGTAAGCACCACAACGGGCTTGTTGTAATGCACGCGTCCCCGCGCTGGCTCGAAGTAGTATTCAAACGGCTCGGAGAAATCGTCATGCCCCTTGCCGGTCTTGTGCTGAATGGAGCCGGCATAGATGCGCTCGTCGATAAAGCGTCCCACCAGTGTCTCCACGTTGGTGAGGTAGCCACCGCCGTTGTTGCGCACGTCGATGATGAGTCCGTCGCTCGTTGCCAAGTCGTTGAGTATCACATCGAGGTTGCCGTCGCCAATGCCGCTACTGAAGTTGCCATAGTACATGTAGGCGTAGTTGTTGGTCAGTATTTGATACTTGATACCTGAAGCGTGATGGTAGTTGAAGTTAAGGTAATGCTCGTCGATGAGGCGCTCGTTGTAGTTCTCAGGATATTGCTCCCAAATCCAGTCGCGCGACACGTCGTAGGGCGAAATGAGATTTACATGTCCGTCTTGCAGCTCCTTGAGCATCTCACTGCACAGCTCAAAGAGCTCGTGTTGAGTGATGTCTTTAGATATCCTGCTGCGGTAGTTAGTGCGCACTTCTTGCCAGTCGATGTCCTTGTAGGCAAAGAAGCAGTAGTGCTCATCGAGGATGGTCCACAGAGCGTCGAAATTGCCGTAGGGATCGTTTCCCCACTCCACCTCCTCGTGGCATGCCGTGAGAGGCAAGAGTGCGATAATCACAAGCAATATGTTAAGCCAGCGTTTCATTGATACATCGACGATATTACTTTGTTGCTTAATCTGTTACGGCTTTTAGCCCCTATATTCAGGAACTCCCCACCCACACCTATCACGAGGTAATGATTCATGTCGCGGGTGCTGATGTTGTTGATCCAAGATGTGGAGATGCGGTTGCGGTAGCCAATTCTGAGAATGGTGTTTCCTAAGTGCAAGTCGGCAGTGAGGGCGTGATCGAGGTCGAAACGGTTGCCCCACCACCCAAAATGGGCGAGGTTGCTGTGGTTGCCCAGGTAAATCTCGTAGTAGGCCTCATCATAGTCGGGTGCGAAGAATGCTCCCGCCACCGGCAATGAAGCCTGATAGCGCACGGTGATGGGCAACCGCTTGATGCGGATGTTGTAGATGGCTTGACCGAGGAACCCCACGTTCCAATGGATGCGGGCAGAGACCACATTGTTACTGTTGTTGGCGTTATAGAGCACTCCGCCACGCAGCTGTGTTGCGGCGCCGAGCTGCAACTGAAGTCCGGGTGTGAGCACATCGTTCCAGCGGTGCATCATGCCCCACCTGCCATCCACCATGAGCGAGTGCATAGTGTGGTTGCCGGCAGGGTTGTGGGTGTAATCGTAGTCGATTCCCACGCCCAGCTGGCGAGTCCACCGCTCAGGGGCAAAGCCTGTTGCCTGCTGCGCCTCATAGTTGAGCGACATGGCATGACCGCCGTAACGCACCGGCGATAGATAGGTGTCGAGAGTGGAGGCATGGCCATATTGAGCCGAGAAGACGGTAGCAACAGGTCGCAATGGCTTCTCGTCGCCAGCGTCTTGCGCCATAGCGCACTGGCAGTGCCATGCCCCTAAAAGCATGAATAAAAGAAACCATATATCAACCTTGCGTGTCATTTTTCCTATAAAGTTTGTAATAAAGAACTGATTTTTCTGAACAATCTGATAATATTCATTTTTATTGTTTTCTGTTTCAGACCATTAAAAATCAGATAAATCCGTAGTTTTCTTTTTTGTAGGACTTTTGCAACTCCCTCGGGTGTATTACGCTACTATTATCAAGTATTTTCTTCATCGTCAAAGAGTCGGGTCTGTCCTGTGAGCTTGTCGAGCACTTCCTGCTGGCTGATGTCGTCGCTGAGTTCAGCACTGTCATCGGCGGGTTCTTCGCTTTCTTGCGGAATTTCTTCCTCCACGAAGCGCGGCTCAAGCTCGGTGACGCTCTCCACGTTATAGTTAGTGAGGCGCTTGCCCTTGGCATGGAAGCTCTTGACGGCGATAAACTCCTCGGCATCCACTACAAGATTCTCGCGGAAGCTGTCGTCGCCGCCAAACTTCACCTCAAAGCGAGGATATTTCTCGCACGAGAGCACAATCAGTGTCGATTCGGGGTTGTCGCCTATCATGCGCTGCTTCTTGTTGTTGTCGTCGAGCGTGAAGCGCTTGAGATAGACATATCCCTGGTCGGCATCGTTGAGGATGGCGGTCCACACGAGATTGGAGTCATATTTCATGATGCGCAAGATGCCTTCCTCGTAATGGTTGGTGGCCTCGCTGGTAGTGGTGTAGAAGTCGCCATTCTTCATGATTACCAAGATGCGGTCGCCACCGGCAAACTTGCCAAGCGAAACGCCATGCCCCTCGTAGTTGAGGCGCAGGATATCTTGGTCGAACCACACCTCGCGGTCGCCTAAAGTGGAACGACCATGCTCTTTAAGGGTGATGCGGTGTATCTCGTTCTTGGTCACCATGTTGCCTCGTGCAGAGCGCCCCTTGATGGCGAGGTCAGCGAGATCAACGTCAAACTGCAACACCCTGAGGTGCTTCTTGGGCTTGAGGGTGATGCGCAGCACCTCGGCCTCTCCGTTGGGGTTGACGGTGAACCACACCACTTTGGAGCCAGGCTTGCCTTGTGTGATGTCATATTCCTTGTCGCGCGTTACGCCTGTCACGGCAAATCGCTTCATGTAGGTGGTTCCGCCACGTCCGTCGGTGTAAAGGGCGTTGAAGATGGTGCGATTGTCGTTGCGTTTATACACTCCCACATAAAGCACATTCTTGCCCACATAAATCTTCTCGGCAACCTTAATTACCTTGTACTTTCCGTCCTTGTAGAAGATGATGATGTCGTCGATGTCGCTGCAGTTGCAGATGTACTCATCCTTCTTGAGCGAGGTGCCGATGAAGCCTTCCTGACGGTTGATGTATAGCTTCTCGTTGGCCTCGGCAACCTTGCTGGCAACGATGGTGTCGAAATCGCGTATGGTGGTCTTGCGTGGATGCAGGTGCCCATATTTCTTCTTCAGGTTCTCATACCAGTTGATGGTGTGCTCCACGAGGTGCGCCAGCTTGTAGTCGATGTCGGCAAGTCGCTCGTTGAGCATGGCTATATAATTGTCGGCCTTGTCGCTGTTGAACTTGACGATGCGCTTCATCTTGATTTCCATCAGTCGCAAGATGTCGTCGCGGGTGATGGCACGGTAGAACTGTGGCTTAAACGGTTCCAACCGCTTGTCGATGTGAGCCACGGCGGCATCTTCGTCCTTGGCCTGCTCATAACCCCTATCCTTGTAGATGCGCTCCTCAATGAAAATCTTCTCGAGTGAGGCAAAGAACAGCGACTCCATGGTATCGAGACGCTGTATCTCGAGCTCTTTCTTAAGAATATCTTTGGTGTGGTCAACACTGAACTGCAACAGGTGGGTGGCAGTGAGGAACTGCGGCTTCTCGTCCTTGATGACGCAGATGTTGGGCGAGATGCTTGTCTCGCAGTCGCTGAAGGCATAGAGCGCGTCGATCGCCTTGTCGCTCGATGTGCCAGGCTGCAAGGTGACGATAATCTCGGCTGTCGAGGACGTGTTGTCCTCCACCTTCTTTATCTTTATCTTTCCCTTCTCGGCGGCGCGCAAAATGGAGTCGATGAGCGTGCTGGTGGTCTTGCCGTAGGGCAAGTCCTTAACGAGCAGCGTTTTGTTATCTACCTTTTCAATCTTGGTGCGCACCCTCACGCTGCCTCCGCGCTCGCCGTCGCGGTAGTTGTTCACGTCAACATATCCGCCGGTGGGGAAGTCGGGATAGAGCTGGAACTCCTCGCCCTTGAGGTAGGCAACGGCGGCATCAAGTATCTCGTTGAAGTTATGAGGCAAGATCTTGCACGACAGGCCCACGGCGATGCCCTCGGCACCCTGTGCCAGCAGTAGCGGGAACTTCACCGGCAGGGTGATGGGCTCGCGGTTGCGACCGTCGTAGCTTAGGGTCCAGTCGGTGACCTTGCTGTCGAAAGCTACTTCAAGGGCAAACTCACTAAGCCTTGCCTCGATGTAACGCGGTGCGGCTGCACCGTCGCCAGTGAGGATGTTGCCCCAGTTTCCCTGCGTGTCGATGAGCAGCTCTTTCTGACCTAACTGCACCAGCGCGTCGCCAATGGAGGCGTCGCCATGAGGGTGGTAGTGCATGGTGTCGCCCACGATGCCGGCAACCTTGGTGTAATGGCCGTCGTCGCTCTCCTTCATCACATGGAGGATGCGGCGCTGCACGGGTTTTAGACCATCCTCAATGTGCGGAATGGCGCGCTCCAGGATTACATAGCTGGCATAGTCGATAAACCAGTTCTCATACATGCCCGAGAGCTGCAACCGCTTGTCTTTCGACAATCCGTGTGACTGGTAAGACGAGTCGCCGTCGGCATGAATGCCGCCATCATCCTTGTTGATAGGCTCCTCGTTCAACTCCTCAGGTTTGTTATTATCTTCGTTCATAGATGTTTTCTCCAAACTTTCTTTCAAGGAAAGAATTACTTTCTTCCCCAATTAATCGACAAAGTTAGTAATTTTTGACGAAATATCCACGAGAAAAGCAAAAAACTGCCCCAATTTATTTTTTTGCAATCCGTGCGACAGGCATTTTGAAGCTGAAAAGCCACCCGTGACAAGAAAAACCATCAGACTCAAAATCACCTCCTCGACACACATAAATCAATGGCAAAGACGTCCCCCGTAAAAGGAAATTCACAGCATCTTTAACGAAAAAACACGAGCAAAATCTACCAAAAGTCATAGAAAAATCGACTTAAAGTAGATTTTGCTCACATTTTTTTTGGCAAAAAACTAAAAAATCATTTATTTTGCGATATAAATATTCATTGTCATGTCAAATCCAAAAATCATAGGTCGAGAGCGGGAATTTGCCGAAATGGTTAGGGCAATGGAATCAGACCGCTCAGAGTTTATCATAGTCTATGGCCGTCGCAGGGTGGGTAAGACTTTTCTCGTTGACAATTTCTTCAATAAGAAGTATGACTTCTCTTTCGTTGGAGGTCATAGGCTGCCAAAATCAAAGCAGCTTAACAATTTTGCCAAAGCCCTTAAAAAGTATGCCAATCTTGCTAAACGCCCGCAATTTGCCAACTGGGACGAGGCCTTCGACGCTCTTGAGGAATACATCGAAGCCTTGCCAACAAGGGAGCGCAAGGTGATTTTCATTGACGAAATGCCGTGGATCGACACGGCTCAATCAGAGTTTGTTGATGCTCTTGAAATGTTTTGGAACGGCTGGGCGGCAAGGCGTGACGATATTGTCTTTGTCGCCAGCGGCTCATCGACATCATGGATGGTGGATAAACTTGTTGAGAACCAAGGTGGTCTTCATGGTCGCATCACAACAAACATTTATGTTAGACCATTCACGCTTTATGAAGTTGAGAGCTATTTACAAAGCCGCAAATGCAAGTGGGACAGATATCAAATACTACAAGCCTACATGATTCTTGGCGGAATACCATTCTACTATACTTTACTTGACGTGAGAGACAGTCTTGTTCAAAATATCGACCGACTGTTTTTTCAGAAGAACAGTGCCTTGCGCATTGAATTTGACGAGCTGTTTCAGGCCCTTTTTGCTCACACCGACAAATATATCAATGTAGTGAAACTGTTAAACTCAACGCGCAAAGGACTCACCAGGAAAGAGATTGCAGAACAACTTGGATTTAACGGACTAACGCTAACCACTATTCTAAGGAACCTTGAGAAGTGTGACTTTATTATTCGCTACTCTCAATTCGGGCACAAAACCAATGATGCAATCTACAGGTTGGTTGATTTTTACTCTCTTTTTTATTTTAAGTTTATAGGCCGCACCAGCACACGACGAACAATGGTGGAGCCACAACTACCAGTCGCATTCGGTCGAATCATGGCAGGGCTATTCTTTTGAATTGATTGCACTCACGCATCTGCCGCAAATAAGACAGCGATTAGGAATTTCAGGGGTTTCGACCTCGGCATCATCATGGAAATATATTCCATCGACAAAAACCACAAACGACGCTCTCAGAGGCACACAAATTGACTTGATTATTGACCGTGCCGACAGGACTATCAACCTGTGTGAAATAAAATTTGCCGTCAAACCATACCGCATAACAAAAGACTATGAAAGCATAATAAGAAATCGCATGGAAATTTTCAAAACCGCCACAAGAACCACAAAAACCCTGACCAACACCTTTATAACAACGTTTGGCATTGCCGATGGAAAGCACTATTCCATTGTTGACAGCGAAATAACAATGGATGATTTATTTAACAAATAATTTTTCCACGAAAAAAACATGAGCAAAATCTACCAAAAGTCATGGAAAAATCGACTTAAAGTAGATTTTGCTCACATTTTTCATAAGCTTATTACTTCGACCACTTGCCAAAACTTGAAAAAGCCACGACAATGGTCAATGTGTAACAAAGTAATAAAATATGTATTGGGTGTATTTTGTTTTCTCTCGGCATATTTTTACTTAAACTTCTAAAATGCAATCCACTACCATCCTTCAGCTTAAAAAAATTCCACTCTACATAAAATCAAAATAAAATCAAAATATAACTCAATTAATTTATAGAACCAACCTATATATTTCTTGCTTATTATTTTTTTTGTAATTTTGCACGATTTTTTGTGGCAGGGTAATATCTTGACACCACGCAGTTCACGATTTAGCGAGACATTCGCTATTAGCTTGTTAACTTGTCAACTTGTTAACTCGCCAACTAAAAAAAACAACCAATGAAATATAAAGAGAAAATAAGAGCTTGTGGCAGGTGGATGATGAAGGCTGCGAACTGGGTGATGAAACCCGTCATCGAGGACTTCAACTTCTTCCTTGCGATGTGGTTTATCAACTGCGGGTTGACTTTTGGATACCTGGCGGGGTGCTTCTATATCGACGGCAACAACTGGGACCACGGGCTGCGGTGCTTGGCATTAGGAACCTTTGTGAGCTACCTCCTCACTTTAGGGCTTCACCTGTGCCGCAAGCGCCCCATCAGAATGACCTATAAGGCGGTCATCTACTTCCTAATAGTGCTGCTTGAGGCAACCTATATCTTTGTGAACCTGAACTTCGACATGGGCATTGGCGCACGCCTATTCACCCTCCTTGCCGAGACCAACGAGGGCGAGGCGAGCGAGTTCGTCACCACCTATGCCTTTGCCACCCCCAGCTTAGTGACCTATGGCATCGTGATAGCGATCATCATCGTGCTGGCGATTGCCGAGGCTCTTAAAAAGTGGTTCAGGAAGTTTGCCCACAACAAGATAGCAAAGGTGGTGCTCACTGTGCTGCTGTTGCCGCTCATCGTCATGGGAGCCTACTACAGCCACAACTACGCGAGGATGGCGCTGTGCAAGCACTCCAAAGACCTGAACACCTGGGTCGCCGACTTTGGCACCAACGCCCTCGACAACGTGAGCAGCGTGATCTACTCCTTCAGCTACCTGAGCACCAGCAAAGCCGATGTGGCAAGCGCCATAGAGGTCGCTCGCGAGGTGTACAACACTCCCATCGAGGTGACCGAGCCCGACTCCCTGAACGTGGTGATGGTCTTTGGCGAGAGCTATATCAAGAGCCACGCGGCGCTCTACGGCTACGAGCACAACACCACGCCCTACATGATTAGAGAGCGCAACCGTGGCAATCTCATCGTCTTTAACGACATGATCTCGCCCTATAACGCCACCTCCACAGTGCAGAAGAACTTCTTCTCGCTCAACGACATGAGCGAGAAAGAATACTGGTATGAAAGCCCCACGTTCCCCACCGTGTTCCGCCATGCCGGCTACAAGGTTTACATCTGGGACATGCAACG
>CALAVD010000308.1 GCA_937892085.1 uncultured Prevotellaceae bacterium | reverse complement strand
TACAAAGATACAAATTTGAAAGCAATTCACAACATGAAAACTATCGAAAAAATTTTCAACGGGACCACCGTTGTTTTTGAAACACAAAAACGTTCAAAAAGTGAGAGTAACAAGGGCTTAACGGCTCCAGTGTATAACGTTGTTAGTATCCGCAAAGGCATAGGCGGGATTGAGAGAGATATAAAGGTATCTCGAGTTGACGGCGCAAAAGTTGCCAGTTATGAGAGTGAGAGCAAAGGGGCTAAGAAAAATGTGTTATATGCCGTTTACAAGGATGGCACCCGCCTGAATTTCGGCGAGACAAAAGATGCCAGCATTTTAGGTGCTGAAGCACTCAAGGCTGCCCTCGCCGCCCAATGGGGCATTGACGTTGTTTTGCTTGCAGACGTTAATTTGTCAGATGCGCTCAAGGCACGCGCGGTTGACGACAAAGCGGCTCAACTGCTTTATGCTATTTCGAAGAGTTCAAATTTCATTGAAATTGCTCAAGGCGTCAAGTCCGCCGCCGCCGTGGTTGCCGCCGAAAATGACAAGGCTCAAAGGATGCGCAAAAACAAGGATATCATAGAGGCCGCCGAAAGAGCCGCCGCCGCCGCCGCCCGTGAGGAAATGATAAAGAGCATCGCCAGTGCCTTTGGCATTTCAATTGAAGACGCCCGGGCAAAGATAGCGGGGGGTAAAATACATAGTGCCGTTTAAGGCGAAATTTCGTGCTATTTTTAGTGCCAGGTAGTTAAAATCTACCTGGCATTTTCTTTTTTATAGAGGCTCAAGCTCAAGGCTCAAGGCTCAAGGCTCAAGGCTTGAGGCTCAAGGCTCAAGCTCAAGGCTCAAGGCTTGAGGCTCAATACATTTAAGCCCTTTTACGGGGCTCATTTGGCAATGCTATTTCGCCGTTATAGCTTACATAATTTCGGCGTGAGAAATCGGACCCAAAGCGGGGCGACAGGTCGCCTGGCGTATTGCGGACGGTTTTTGCGGCGCTTTTTGCGCTGCTCAACCGTCCGTTATCACGTCGCTAAGATTTCAAAAGCCTTTCAAGGTCGATACTGCGGGCGCGACTGGCTCAGTTTCAGCGTGCTTTTCCGGCGCCGCTCTCGGGGGTTTTCTCGGGGATTATCGGTGCTGTGGATCTGGCGGTAACATCTATGATGTTTTTAGCCGCAATTTCCTTAAGTCAAAAACCGACTAAAAATCGACTGGCGTGACGTAAAAAAGCGCAACGGGCAAAGAATTTGAATTAATTGAGAATGAATTAGGCGGGGATACCCGTCCCGGCAATCGGTCAAAAAGCCGCGCCACGACAGCACTCCATAGCGGGTTGAGTTGTGCGGCTCGGTTGCCGCTGGGTCTCACGGTCTGTTTCCAGGCCGCCCGCCTTCTAATATTTCAAACCAATTAAACAAAAAATTATGGCACAGATACAGTTAATGGAAATCGCCTATTTTGAGGCGTTAATCAAGCGTCTCCCACTGGAGGATGCTATAGCGGTGTTTTGTTATGAAGACTAACACACCGAGAATTAGCGCGATGAATGATGACCAGTTCATCGCTTATTTGCGGGGAAAGGACGCTGCCGAGCGGCACGTCCTTTTCCTGTGCGATTTGCGGGCGCGTTATGAGTCCGCAAAAAAGAAGTATGACGCCGGCGAGAGTCAAGCGCCGGTGTACGGGGCATTCTTGAACGACTATTGCCGTTTCAAGACCTACAAGAATTTACACGGATGGGGCGAGGGCTTTATCCGTGACAAATTCGGTTACAGCAGCAACGCGTTCAAGGCGTTGTATTACGGGATTCAGAAGTCCTGCTGATTCGGTACCGGCTCACCGCTGGCATCGAGGCAAAATCATTCTATTATTAATAAACAAAATTCAAGACTATGAAACGAGTAAAATTCATCATTTCAGTGTTAGGTAAACAAGGTGTAATTATCGAGGCACTTTTGCTGGTCATTTACGTACTTGCGTGGTACGCAACCGCAGACCTGTTTATCTCCTGGCTTAACCACAAGGAAATCACCGGCATTTCCTTTGCCGAGTTTGCTCCCTCTCTCGGGATAGGCATTTTCTACATTATCGCCATCGCTTTTGCGATGCGACATATATGGAGCTATTACAAGCGCGAAAACGCCGAATAACGGGAGTACGATAATTCCCTCCACAAGTACGATAATTCCCGGGCGGTTTGGCATCGCCCGGGAGTACGATAATTATTCACTCGATTATTAATTCAAAAGTACGATAAATCATGAAGACCTTAACTTACAACCTTTTCGCCCTCGCCTGGGGCGCGATGTGGTGGGTATTCTTTAGCAGTACGAAAATAGGCCGCAAGGCATTCAGAAAAGGCTACAGAATTGCGTCAGGCTTGATGCAAGACTGTTGACAGTACGATTTATCCTTTAAAGCGGGAAACGCCCTCACACGGCATTTCCCGCGCAAATTTACTCATTTAATTCACTAACTAAAACAAACTACTATGAACGCAAAATTCCAATTCACAAATTTGGTCTATGTGACCATGAAAAAGTACAATGAAACGCGAGCCATGAACCTCGAGGACTGCATCTGCGATTTTGCCACCCGCAACAAGCTCAAGATTATGCTCTTCAAGGACGGCTGGATCATGAGCTGGGAGTTGGCGAAACATTTCGCCCGTAATCTACACTTCCATTGCAGCCGCATTTTCGACTTCAATGAGGTGATGGACATGTGCGCCAATGAGGTCGTGACTATGGCCGACATCGAGACTGCTCAAATCGCTTAATTTTTCGTTCTGTTTCGCCGTCGTGGATAGTGGTCCTATCCGCGGCGGCTCTCTTGTATTCACTTTTAATTCAAAAACAACAACATCATGGAGAAGAAAATCTACAACTTCATCAATCTCGATTTGATGCTAGAGACAGTCAGTGAAATCTACGACAAGAAAGGGCGCGAGTTCTGCGAGTATTATGAGGTCCCCGAAGACTACGTTTTGGAGTTCTGCGAGGAAGAGGCTTTTGAGCAAGCTGTTCGCCTTGCAAGCGACTTCAAAAAATACTGCAATTCCAAAGACCACAGCATCTTGGGAAATTTCAACAATGTCAGGCGTGATTTCGAGATGGAGCACAAGGGCAAAACATTCCGCGAAATCCTCGCAAAGCTCAACGCTGCGATTGACGATGAAGAGACCCGCGAGTTCAAGGACTGGGCTTTCGGATGGTTCTGGGAAACATTCGGGACCTACAATCTCGGATATAATTTCTCCCACACCCTCGACGCGGTTTTCTGCGAGGAAATAGAGGAGTGGGGAGAGAGGCAGAACAGCGAGGCTGCAACAGCCTGAAACGCGCGCCTAAACCGATGGCGGTTCTCCCAACAGAAACCGCCACCGCCACATCTAACTCAATTAATAACTAAAATTCAAAGCTATGAAAAAGATTATCGACCTAGACCTGCAATCGTTCGGGCAAATCGTCTCTAAGAACGAAGAGCTGAAAGACCGTTTTGAGCAGTATATTTACGAATGTGAAATCGAGGACTATGTGGGCAACAAAATCGCCTGCTTTGAGAACCGATGTGTTAACTATGAATATGGCGTGTATTGCGACTGCTATCTGAACGTCAGCAAAGGCGATGGCATTCGCAGTTTCGAAGACGACCACATTTTTGACACGCTTGAAGGCATGAAAAAGTCCGCCAGCATATACGGCTGCTCCGACAGACTCCAAAAGATGCTAAATCACACTGACAAATTACAGTATAGCAACCTGTTTGATTGGTACGTCAAAAAATGCCTCGAAATCTTCTTTCAAGAGGAAGTCATGGAGAGTGTCAACTGGGTAGAGGATATGAACTACAAACTCTACTGCGGAGTAATGCCCGATGATTTGGAGTCGCATTTGGAGTGCTTTCAGCCTCAATGTGGCGACTATTTCTACGACGAGGGAACCAACGAGGTTTTCCAATGGAGAAAAGTCTCCTAATCCCAGGGGCGAGAGCCGAAAGGCATCCCGCCCTTCTAATTCTCATTTTTACTAACAATTTAATTCAAATCTATTATGAATGCAAAAATCATCGAGTATTCCGAGAAAGCCATCGCCGTTATCGGCGACACAAAAGAGTTCAAGAACCAGCTCAAAAATCTTGGCGGCAAATTCAACCCGAAACTGCGATGCGGTGCGGGCTGGATATTCTCGGCCAAAAAGCGCGATGCGGTGGAGAAATTCCTCACCGACCCTTCTGCGGTGGTTGTCGGACCTGAAAGCAAGGCAAAAAACAAGTCAAAAATTGACACGTCTGCCGACCTCTCCCTTATGCACGATTATCTCACTGAGTTAGGCAAGCATTGGAAAGGTGATATGATAGACTATTTCCGCAAAAGAGCCAGTCTCATCATTCGCCTGTCAAACGGCGGCTTGTTCTGCTTTGAGAAACCGCGCATCGAGACATCGTTCTGTTTTGGCTACGGTCACTCGTCCGTTGACACCGAGTCTTATGACAACGCCAACAAGATGGTAAACCACGCACGAACCAACGAGCAGTTTTTTCTCGACTCAAACCTTGCCGATTTTGACCGCATTTTTGCGTGCCTTAAAAAAGACTGCTCTCATCCGCATCTCCGCCGCGTGATTTACGGAGACGACAGACTCAACATCTTCGACCTTTGCAACTTCACGCATTGGGAATGGGAAAACAAGAAGAAAAGTCCCGATGTGGTCGCCCTCAACGATGACGACAGGAAACGCATCGAAGATGGAGCCAAACATGAGCGCGCGAAATTCGAGCGCAGACTGCACACCTATCTCAAGCGATATGGGCTTTCAAAAATCAAATCTTGGTCTTACTGGGCTGATGCCTAAGGAATTGGCGGTATCTCTGCCGCCTTTTTCCACACATTTTTCTCAATGTTTAATTAAAATTCAATTCTATCATGGAAATATTCAGAGACAAAACATGGTACGGCAAAGAGGACGTTTTTGAGGTCGTCAACGAGTATCCATCAGGCTACGTTGTTTGGAACATCGGCAGGGCTAATTTCCCGCACGAATGTTATGTGCCTTTGGCGAAACCGAAGGGAGACCCGTACCACATCGACCCCGACAGCCTCAAAGCCATCAAGGTAAAAGACGAGGAAACAGCGCTAAAAATCCTCAAGTATGCCTCATGTCATGGATGCGACGAGAAAACGTTCACTCTCCACGAGAGCGAGTTTCAAATCACCATCAAGGCGAAGACTGTCTCAGGGTATTATGAGGGCGCCACTTTCGACTTCGACGTCTTCCTTAATTTCTTCCCCTACGACTGGCGCATTGACATCGACTACTACGAGGAGCAGATTACCCCCGAGAACTGCATTGCAGATGATTGGTACAGTAACGCCGGGCTGAGCAAGATTCATGCGCGTCACATCTGCAACAAGATTGGGCGCATAATCGAGGACTTGAAAGACGAGGCTCAGGATGTTTTCAAAAAAGCCTGTGACCGCAAGCTCGTTTGCGGCGACATTTTCTCCAACGGCGAGGCAATCTACTTCGATGCCGCGTCTTAAAATTCAGGAGTGGCCTTACCGTCACTCTTGAAACTCTATTCTAACTCAATTAATAACCATTAAATTTTTCATTATGATTGATTTGACAAAACTGAAATTCGGAGCCATCTTTCTCCACGAAGAATGGCCGGCAAAGGTCGTTGACCTTATGTGGGAAGAAGAGTACGAAAACAAGTGGCTTAATCCCGACAACCACGATGACATGGATTTCATCGCCAAAAATGCCGACAATATTCAGGTAAAAGTCGAGTATGTCGGCTCATGTGACTACGAGGCGGCATTTTTTGACCGCTCAAACCTCACATGGCGTTACCCTGCACAAGAGGAGTGGATTCCACTATCCGATTTACACGAGCCATGTGAGGATATTTGCGAGCTTGATTTTGAGCAGCTATGCTCGTTGAGAAAGCAAATCAGAGTTGGCTCCCTTTATGTGGCCGATTATCGTAACACTTTCACTACTCCACAATTCGCGTCCGACATTGCCGATGCTTATGTGGAGTGGCTTGGGGACGGATTCCCCAATGAAGACTCGCCTGAAAAATTTGCCGAATATGTAGAAAACTACTTTTAATTAAACCGTTATGAAAAAGAAACTCATGTATCTCTATTGCTGGTCAATCCCCGCGTTAATTGTAGTCGCAATCATCATCTCCGTCTGCGAGTGGTATCAAGGCGGCAGCTACTACGCCGTAGGGCGTGTGTGGTTCTTCGCCTATCTGTTCATCTTTGCGGTCGTGGTGGCGAGCCGTGTCTGCCGCTACATCCGCAACCACTAATCATCAGGGAGCTTTACCGCTCCCTTTTGAGCCATTATTCACTCAATTAATATTCAATCACTATGGACAAAATCACAGAACAATTCTTTGAGCCTTCCCGGTGGCAATATGCCATCGAGAAAGGCGCCGTGAAAGGCGTGAGCAAATCGCAGCTCTATCAGCTCACAAAACCTGAGCTGAGAATAGCAATGTACCAGGCCGTTATCAACGGCAAGTACGAAATCGCACCGCCACACACGGCGCTAATCCCCAAGGACACACCGGGCGAGTTCCGCACGGTTTACGTGAACGAACCCATCGACCGTATTTTCCTGTCTATCGCCAACGATTTGCTCTTTGAAATAATGCCCCATTCGGTGCATCCCCGATGTATGTCTTACCAGAAGGGTATCGGCTGCGGGAAAATCGTCAAGAAAATCGGTAGTATCGTGGGCGGCAGCCAGGGCGGCAATGTCAAGGGGTGGAAGGCTGATTTCAGCAAGTATTTCGACTCCGTGCCCATCGTCTTAATCGATGCCGCTTTTGATGCTGTGGAACAACGTCACGGACACTCCGCTATCATCGACGTTATCCGCAAGTATTACCATTCGGATTTGTATTTCGACACCGATGGTAATCTTCAGGAGAAATACCAGTCGCTAAAGCAGGGGTGCTCGGTGGCGAGCTGGCTCGCCAACGTGGTGATGTATGACCTCGACGATAGGCTCTCGCAACTGCCGGGTTTCTATGTGCGCTATTCCGACGACTCTCTCTATCTGGGAGAGGACTACGAAACGGCGATGGAAATCATGCGGGACGAGTGCCTTAGAAAAGGCATCACTCTCAACCCGAAAAAGGTAGAGTATATCACCGCCGAGCGATGGTTCAAGTTCCTCGGATATTCCATCAAGGGAAAGGACATATCTTTGTCTTCGACAAGGATTAAGACTTTTCAGAAGGAAATCGAGCGACGCACCATCAAGTCGAGAAAGTCGTTCAAAAGCTGCCTCGACAAGGTGAATAATTACCTTTACAAAGGCAACGGCAAATTCTCGTGGGCGACGCAGATTTTACCCGTCTGCAACGTGGAGCGCGACATCAACGAGCTTAACAAGTTCGTCCTCGACTGTCTGCGCGCCGTGAAGACCGGCAAGAAAAAGGTCGGTGGCCTCGGCTATGTGCGGGACCAGCAGAACGGCTGCGTCTCCCGAGGCATCGGGCGCAACGTGAAAGCCAACAGAAATAAAACCGATAATATCGACGGATTTCTGACCCTCAACTGCGCACGCAAGGCGATGCTCACTCGCAAGGACGTGTACCGCACGCTGATTGCGCAGTTGTAGCAGGTCAAAAAAAACTTGGCACAAAGTCTGTGTGAGAGACCCATCCGTTTAAAGGCACACCTACATAACGCGGGAAACCACCGCCTGACGGTCCGTTTATTCCCGCGTAGTTATGCGTGCTCTTATCGGCAACCTAAAGCGATGTGCCGCCTGGGGACATCACACAGAATAAAACCGGCACAGGTTTCTCGCAGGAAACCCCTTTATTTCAAAAGGCATCCTAAATCACATGGACAATTCCATCGAGACTTCGATGGATGTCCACGTGTCAATGATTCCTTTATCAACCGCTTAAAGCGATGTGCTTTTCGGGAGACCCTGCGAGCAGGTCACGGCACAGTGAAAACGTGCGGCAAATCCACACATTCATTATCCCATAGTGGAAGGATACGAGCTCACACTTAACACCGCGATGCTCATAATCCTTCACTATTGGGAGAAATCAGCGATCTAAAGCGATGTGCTATGTGGAGACGACGCACACCACGGAATCCACGGCAGGAAACTTCCGCAAGACCACCCATTTTTATTAAGCATGTTTACACTTGAGATGCGACGGCGTTTATCTACGCCGTCGTATCCAGGTTAACACGTTTAAATCAGAGGACTAAAGCGATGCCGCACAGGGCGGTGAGCGGGAGTATGCGCAAGGCGGCGCACCGGGAGAGCGAAAAGACCGCAGTTCATTAATCTGGAATTAACACCCTCAGGGCTCATGATCTTCATCTCAGATTTGAGATGACGATCCTAAGCTCTTGAGGCTGATTTTCCAGATTTAAATCAACCACCTAAAGCAACGCCTTATGGCCTCACGGCTTTCTCATCAGTCTTGGCAGTCATAATCGGCTGCCGGGGCACCAATCATTCACTAAAATTCAACAGACTATGGACTTGGAAAAATTTAAAGAATGCCAGAAGAACTATCTCTCAGCTGCGGCAGACTTCCGCAAAGAGATTGAGAACTTCTTTGACGGAGTATTAACCGAAGGAAACTTCATCGAGCTCGAGGACTGCCCTTGTGTCGCCTACGACGGCGGCAACCACGGCGATTATGCATCCACTCTATGCAGCGTATGCTATGGCGTGGGCAAGAAGAACGGGCATGTGTATTTCCGTCTTGAGGAAGACAGCGAATACGGCATCGACCGCATGATGCTCGACGACCTCGCGACCGTGATAGACTGGGAGCAGGAATCGATGCTAAATCAACAGTAAACCCACGCAAGAAAATCCCGGTGGGCAAAACAACCCACCGGGGTGCTAAATCTCAATTATTCACCAAAAAAACAAAGATTATGGAAAAGTATTTGACAAGGCTTTGCAACGCCATTATCAGCGGACGGTTCAACGACGAGAACTACCGCACGAAGAAATCTTGGCACGGCAAAGACGTTATGACTGAGCCGTTGTTTTGTTCCTATGGAACTATCGGATACTCTGTTATGGTATATGAGAACTACGACCACTTTTGCACCGTTCAATGGGATGGCGACATGAGAGCGTTGACCATTGACGATGAACCTTGGAAAGATTACATCAACGAACTCTACCTTGAAGACTTCGACATCACATCTAATGGTGACGGAGAACTTGAGTGTTATACCGATGCTGGTGGAGACATGATAATCTCGCTTGACAAAGTACGGAAAAAGAATCTGCAAGATTACATTGACAACTTCGACATCAACGAGGAAGTGATGTTGTGGTGGCAAAATGGGAAACCAGGCAGAGGTGTGCCTTTCTCCAACATAAAAGAGCATTTCGAAGACTACGAAGACTATCTCGCTACGCTGCAATCCGTCTGCAACAGAATGCCCTACTAATCACGACCTGCATGTTGCGCTTTCAACGCAATATGCAACAAATAATTATTCACCCTTTAATTCAAAAATATTACAGCTATGAGCACAAAGAGAAAAACAATCAAAGTGGAGGTAGAAATTGAATTTGAGTACAACCCCGAGCATTATGCCCTCGCAGGGATGGGCGAGGAATATGCCGATGCTATCGCTAAAGATATGGCATTGTGCAACGCCTCGCAATCCATCGAAGAAGGTGTGCAACTAATTCATGTGTGCAACCGGGAAAAATGCGAGTGGTGGTATATCCGCCCCAAAACCACATGATGTCATGTCCCCGTAGTGCAAGACTTATCTTGCTCAAAAGCCACAATAGGTCAACATCCTGTTGTGGAACAAATAAATTTCTACTTTTATTCACTCTTTAATTCAAAAACATTATGATTACAAAAGCACAGACAAAGGAACTCACCAACCAGTTGATTGACAATATGGCAAAAGAAATGCGCAAGCAACTGGATAGAGCCCTGGAAAGCGGCGCGGTAGATTTTGACAACTATCAACCCGACTATCATCTGCCACGCATCATCCTTAACGGACTGATTCAGGATGCCATGCATGAATGGTCTTGTCCAGCATACTGGACCGACAAGGAAAAGGCAAGGTTCAGAAGAGCCGCAAAGAATGTCTATCTGAACATCTAAAAAACTTTTAGTGGGCCACAACCCCACTAATGGCACTAAATCTCAATTATTCACAAATATCAACATTGAATTGTTTGTTTTTTTGCAAACAATTCGTATCTTTGCAAAACATTTATTCACTCTAAAATAAATTCTATATGGGAGAAGAAAAGAAGTATCTGAAAATCGGAAAACGCTACCAAATCCGCGACTACTACACTTTTGAGCACGGATATTGCCCGGAATGGGACATCATCGGAGACTGCGCGGGAGTCTGCTTCAAGGACGAGGAGATATTCTTCAATGAACCCGACGAGGTGTGCTACGTCCCTGAGACGGCATTCATCGACAGATTTGAGAACCTTTTACCCGTGTTCCGCGCTCTCGCCGATGCCACACCGGGACAATGGGGATGGACGGCAAACATGTTCCGCGCGGAGTGCGAGAAATTCCTGATTTCGCACCCTTCATTCAACCTCGATGTCGATGAGTTCGCACACCGGCTGTTCCTTGAGACAACACGCGTCGTTGACACGTCCATGTGTGTTGAGCCCATGACATCGATAGTGAGTATTATGCAAGTGGCTCTTAATATGAAAAAGTGATGGAAAAGGCTGGAAATCTCACCAACAAACTCACGGGAGAGGTCATCCGTGTCCATAATATAAGAAAACACCCCGCCGCGGCAAGGGGAAAGACCGTGTGGGTCGATGACGATGGCAACGCCTACTACAAGGTGGGAATCAACAGCGACCATCCGCTGTATTCGCTGGAGGTCGATGAGCCATACAGGACAGCTCTGAGAATTGGGGCGCAACTCGCAAAGGCGCGCCACGACAAGAAACTGTCAACGAGGGATATATGCCAAATGACGGGGATAAACCACTCCAACCTCTCACTGCTTGAGAGGGGAGAGAGACCCCCAAGCCTGATAACGGTTGTCAGGCTCGCATCAGTGCTGGGGCTGGAGCTGAACCTTATGCCAGCCAAATGAGCGAGAACCCCTCACGGGGTCTCACTCGCTATTTTTCACTCAACTGCATTCATTATGACACAACAAGATTTCGTTTCTTTCCTCACCCAGAGAGGGTGGGAAGAGGCGGCGGCATGCCGTTACTACAACAACGGCATCATAGACCGTAGCCTGACTGTCGAAGAGTGGCGCAACACGCTCGTCGGGGTGTTCTGCGCCAAGCACTCCAATCTCGGGGCAATAACGCAGATGCATGAATGCCTCGGGAAAATTCCCGAATGGGGAGACCTCACCAAACCTAACCTGGTGGAGTATAAGCGATACCTGCTTACTAAGGTGGCGCGCAACTCGGCGTCACTCTACCTGCACCGCATGGCGGCGATAATGGCGATACATGAGGACAAGATTCCGGCAAAGGATTTCAGGACTGCGATGGCGCTGAAAAAGGAACCATCACAGCATGTGGCGCTCACCGAGGATGAGGTGGAGATGATTCACCGATATATCCCGCGCACCACTGCCGAGGAGGACATCAAGCGGGCTTTCATGCTGGAATGCCTGTGCGGGGCGCGCTCATGCGACATCGCCCAAATCACAGCCAACAACATCCATGACGGATGGCTTACATACGTCTCGCAGAAGACGAAGACCGAGACATCCGTACCCGTCCACAGGCTCCTGCCGGAATACCTGCTTAAACCCGTGCATAAAAGGGAGTATAAGCGCGCCGTCGTCAACCGCATCATCAAGCGCATCTGCCAGAAGTGCGGAATGACGCAGATGGTAAAGCTCTACACGCACGGGAAGTGGCAGACACGTCCCAAATATGAGCTGGTGGGAAGCCACACCGCGAGGCGGTCTTTCGCCACGCAACTGGCGCAGCGCAATGTACCTGTGCCCACCATCAGCCGTCTCATGGGACACGCCGACGTGAAAATGACAAGCAAATACATCTGCGTCGAAATCCGCAATATCGGCGACGACGCGATGGCGTTCTTTAACTGATTTATTCACTTATAAAATTTTTAAACTATGGGAAAAGAAGCAAAAAACCCTATCGAGAGCATGAAACAGAACCCTACTTTCGCGCCCCTGGCGGAGCTCGTTGAGATTGACGCCGCCGTAAAGACGGCAGCTGCCCAGGCGAGCATCATCGCATCGAGACTGATGATGCTCAGTAGCGGCAAGGATGACGACGACAACATCCCCGCCACTGAACCGCTATTCGACCTCTACACGTTCTACGCCGAGAGGGCGATGGCATTCTCGCGAGCCATCCTCGATGCCTCGCAGCAGTCGGGGATAGGTGAGCTCCCATCGCGCATGGGAGAGTTTACCAAAGCGACGATTGAGCGTCTCGGCGAGATGTACGCCAACGACCCGAAGTTCAAGGCCGCTTTTGACGATGCTCTGGAGAAGCGCAAGGAGGGCAAGGCGTGACTTCTGGATGGTGGGGGATTCGCGTCCCCTCCATTCCCCACTATAATTCAGATTCTTTGCCCGTATGTCCCGATCCTGCCGCATCTGCGGTGGGGGCGTTTTTTTGTGGCCACAGCACATCGGGGATGGGGATGTCATGCCACATCTTGTAGGTGGCGACCCATCGCGCCACTTTCTTTTCCAGTTTGCCCACCTCTATGGGGCGGGACTTTCTTATCCAATCGTAGCCCCAACTCACATAGAGCATGTCGGCGGGCTTTTTTATGCCCATGAAATCTATCATCTCCTGCGGTGGCACAACAGGATATATCGGGTAGTAAGCTCGCAGCAGCCGCTTCATGGCGGCATCCACGGGGCAGGGAAGCTCATCTTCCTCGAGATAGTCCCACTGTCCGCACCCATAGCCGCCCCTGAGGGTCATCTTCGCCAGCACCATCTCCAGCCTGTAACGCTGGTCTTTGCGCTCCATCGCCTCGCTCATCGGCATCCTATGCATCCGCCTGATGATTCCCAACTCGCCAAGCACAGCATATTCCAGCGATACCCTGTCTTGCACCGTCACGCTCCATATCCAGTCGAGTAGGTTGAACAGCTGTGACGACCTCAACGACACCGCACCGAGGATGGGGGCATTGTCGGTGAGGTGGAGGAAATCTCTGCGCCGCACCCGGTCATGGAGGCTCATGCCAAGCATGTTCCTGAACTCCATGAGGTACGAGCCTTTGCGGGACTTCGGCACCATGGCGTCTATCACGGCGGCAATCTCCTTGTCTCTCGGGTCTGGGTACAGGTCTGCGAATGTGGCGGGATATATGCCGTTTTCTTTGGCGTAATCCCCTAACTCTATAAGCCACGGATACACGTGCATGCCGCAAATCTCTCTCAGCCGCGCCTGGCGCTGTCGTTTCCTGTAATCCATACCGCAAAGGTACGCAATTATTCGCCGTTGACAAAATCAATGACTCTCCTGTTCGCAGCATCCACCTTTTTCTCGTTGAAGCGTATGTATATGCTCGTCACGTTGAGCTCAGGGATGTTGTGCCCCAAAGCGTGCGCTATCACGTCAATGGGGATGTCAAGCTCGGCGGCGATGGTGCCCCAGGTGTGGCGGCTCCAGTATGAGCTCAAATTTGGGAACAGTGCCTCGCCCTCTTTCTTCATGCCCGGCTTGCAGGTCTTCCCTATGTCTTTCAGCGCGTCATTCATGCGGTGCAGCCAGTTCAGCTCGCTGCCGCATCGGTCAAGAATTGACAGAAGGTGGTTCTTCCCCTTGTATCTGTCAATGATTTGCATCGCCTCCGGCTCAACTTTCACGCTGTAACGTTTTTTTGTCTTCGCGCGCACATATTCTATCCTGCCGTTCACGAGGTTATCGTGCGTGAGGTTGAGCAGGTCTTTGGCGTTGATGCCTATGAGGTAGAACATGAGCATGAAGATGTCTCTGTATTGACGCTGGTATGGGGCGCAGGGATAGTCGCGCAGAGTACGTAATTCCTCCACCGTGAGGCTGCGCTTGGGTGTCGCCTCGTGTTTTATCCTGAACCGCGCGAAGGGGTAGTTACGCGTCACATCTTCGCCTATCGCCCAGTTGAACACGGCGCGGATGTTCCGCATATGGATGCCGATGGTGTTCACCCTCATCGTCTTGGCGCATCTCTGCTCAAAGGAGCTGAGCCATCTCGCGTCAACGCTCTCCAGCGTGGCCGAGGCGTCAAATTCCGACACACGTTTAGCGGTCTGCATGTAGAGGTTGACGGTGCGCCCCGTCTTCGTCTCGGCGAACCTGCATATATAATCGGTCAAATTCTGACCCGCCTTCCTCCTTGAGGGGTTCATGGCGTCCTGCACCAACGGTTTCACCTGCCTCGCCGTGAGGGCTGCGTTGCTTATCAGCACCTCCTCCGCCGCCACCAGCAGCTCGTCAAGGCGCCTCTTTTTCGCCACCCTGTTCCTGTCGCCTTTCGGGAACATCGTGCCGTTGAGCGCGCCCGATGTCGTCAGCCCCGTCGCCACAAGGAAACGGCTGCCGTTGTGCGTCACCCGGAGAAAGACCCTCATCTCTCCGTTCCTGTCAATTTTTGACTGATGCGTGAAAATAGATATACTGCTCATAGTGTTGTGTGTTTTTTGCGCTGATTCCCGGTATCCAAATAGGTAACCAAAAATGTCCTCTTGTGTCCTCTTATGCCACTTGTTTTACCCTAATTTTAGCAAGAAAACCAGAATGTCTTAAGTTCCAAAAAACCGCCAACAAACTGATTTCCAATACATTTACAATCTCGTGAATCGGCTGGGATTCGAACCCAGGACCCACAGCTTAGAAGGGTTAGTACTCTATCTTTGGACAGCTGGAAATCAACTGTTTATAATCTCTTTTATTTTCTGGTCGCCAAATCGGTAACCAAATCAATCAAGTTTCTCACGAATTTCTCGTATCTCTCGCGCTCTTTGTCTCTGTCTCCCGTGACAAGGTAGTAGAGGTCTGCCTGCGGGTACGCCATTGAGAACTTGGCGAGCTTGTCGCTGCCTACCACGCCGCCAGCGGAGAGGAACCCGCGGACGAAGCCGCATTTGTCCTCCGCCGTGCGCAGGTCGATATCGTTGTCTTTGAGGAACTGCCTCATGCGCTGCTTGGTCTCGTATTTCTCGTCAATCTTCTTTGTCATTTCTCTCGTTCCTTTTGCCCTCAATCACTGCCCCTATCCCTGCGGCGAGGATAAGCAGCCCTGCGATGAGGAAAATATACGGCGGCCCATAGACGACAGCATCTTTCGGGTCGTCGAAAAAAATCAATGTAAGCACAAGAGTGAGACACGCTATCACAATATACATAATGCCTTTAACTTTCATATCAGTCTTTTTTATGGTTAATGATTAAATGATTATTCTATAATGGGCGCACATCCACGACACCAACGACCATCCTTATGTTTCCTACGATTTCGGATTTGTGCAGGTGACGTGGCGGGTACTTCTCCCCGTTTTGGCTTACCACCTTAATATAGTCTTCTCCTTTGTCGGACGGCATCACGATTTTCACTATCGGCCCATCGAGAGTCATTATCGCATAGATGTGCCCCCAGTCAGGCTCATTGGTGTTGATCTCCGCTATGGCAACCCATGCGCCTTCGGGAATAGACTTGGCGGGGTTGATGGGGTCTATCATTGAGTCTCCCTTGACCTGGAAGAACTGTATCTCGGGCGACGGCTTTATCCCAGGCACAGCCATGTATCCGTCGGGAGTCATCGCATTCTCATCGCCGAAACCTGTCGCTATGCCGCCCTGTATGGTGAACGCATTGTAGTATGGGTTCATGTTCTTATGGTTTTCCACGCCCTCACTAAACATCTGGTCGCTATCACCCGTAAGCCAGTCATAGCTGATTTCAGGGTGTTGTTTAACGACCCCAATAGCCACATCGGCAGGGAACACACCATGTTTGCTGCGCTTAATGTCGGTAATGCGGTATCTTTTGCACCCTATACTATCCGCTAATTTTGCTTGCGTAGTATTCAGATAACCAAGCAATTTGTCTAAAATGTCTCTCTTTTCTTCCATATCTTTTGAATTTAGTTATTGAAAATAAACATTTTAAACCCTCGCTTATTTAGAATAATTCCAAATTAAGTAAATTACTACATTTTTTACTGCAAAAATTTGGATTGTGTAGTAATTTACTATATCTTTGCAATGTTTTTCAAACAAAGTAGTTTGAGAAACGACAAAGCGAGGGTGTGCGCATCAAAGTGATGCACTGATAGTTTAGCCACTGCAAATGTATGAACTTTCTTGCGTATTTCCAAACTTTGAACGAGATTTTTTCAAATAAAAACCTAACAGCAGAGAACATGGCACAAGTAAGTCTTCAACAGATAAAGGCGATAAAGGTCGGGAAAACCGCACCGTTCGTGATGGGACAGGGGGAAGCTCTGCGAACCCAGGCCCGTCTCTCATGGTGCAGCCGATACGGCTCATTGCCTAAAGGCGTGCGCGGTTATAAGACCAAGTACGACAAGACCGAGGGTGTGCTCATGGTCACTGCCCTGCCCTTGACGGAAGATGAGCAGGTTTGACCACACCATCACCGTCGCCGAGGCGAAGCGCAGCGTCGACCGCATCTGGTTCACGCAGAGCGAAGCCGCCGCCTACTTGGGCGTGTCACCCAAGACAATCTCACGGCTGCGTGAGAGCGGCAGGCTGAGCTACTACAAGCTCGACCGCCTCGTGCTCCTCAAGAAGTCAGATATTGACCGATTGGTGGAGAGGTGCAGGGTCTGCTGAGACGGTTGCCGGAAAAAACAGGAAAGGTCTTTGACATTGTTGGTATGTGACTGTCCACACTGTACGTATGGGAAACAGGGCATCCTGCCTGTATCGGCGGGGGTTGAACCCACAGGCACTGCGTACAGAGGAAAAAAGGCAGAGCAGCAAAGTCGCTGGTATCTGGTTTATCCAGACGAAGGTACGGTCTGAACAAGCGGTGAACAGATAATAAGCTGAGAAAAGGCGAGACGTTTAGATGGTGAAAGGTCAGGAAGTAACGATGTGCTGACGCATCATATTAAATCAATGTCGATTTTTTAATATCTAAATGTTGAGTGATGAGTATCAGCCGAAGAAGTTAGGGGTGAGTCACGCTTCCCCGAACGGCACGCCAGCGCAAACAAGGATGATAAGGATTTTCCTTACTTCATCCACAAAAAAAGACCCGCGAGCCAATGCTTGAAGAGTGGATTGACGCCACCCGCGGGTTCTATCAAGTAATTTATTTCTTTCATTAGTTAATTTGAGGCAAGCACAGTAGCTCAGATGGTTAGAGCGATGTAGGATATTTTATCCGTGCGTAGGCCGCAGGTTCGAGTCCTGCCTGTGCTTCAAACCGAGCTGGCGGAACATCCAGCGATGTGTTCAGAAAGACGCAAGGGAGCGCAGGAGTGCGCTGAAAAACCCGCCCATCGTGTATGGGCAGCGCAGATGGTAATTATGTTAATAGCATGGTTGCACTAATTTCACGGGGGGGGAGCGTCTTCCCCTCACTCACAACACCAGTTGCGGTGTCAAAAAGCAGCGGCTTAAAATATTGCACAGGGAGCCAAGAGAGGCAGAAGACCCCATACCTCGGGCAGGTGGAGATAGACTAACGATTACTAACTTTTTAGTCGCAGCCAAGGACTGCGTGGTGGTACTTAACCCACCGGGTGACGGCTCCCGATTAGCATAGTTATGTTTATCGCAAAAAAAGCGTGGCTCACGCTGTTAGTGTCTATCAATAACGCTTTTTAATATGTCTAATGTGGGGCTTGTTCCCACACATCGCCGCCAAAGCCGAAACACCAAGAACGACAAGGCTAAGCAGATATGCTTCCCGACAGATGGAGGGTGAGGGCAGGCGCGAATCCTGCGGCGGCGACCAACAGTAATTCGTTTTTTGCAATCATTTTAATGTAGTTTTATAGGAATTAGTTTTATCACGTCGTCCGTGAGGATAGCGCGGTTCAATCGCCACGCTGCCCTGCGGCTCGGATAGGCAGGGAACGATAGTTGAGGGTGAATGGCGGTTCGACTCCGCCAGTGGCGAATACATCATAATATAAAAATTTTCGATAATTTCACCCTTCGCCGTCCGTGAGGATAGCGGAGGTTTCATTTTTCACGACAACTTCAAAAAAACAAAATATAATGGAGAAAGCATTAAACATTATCAGGTGGTGCATGAACATCATCTTAGGCACCGGGTGTCTCCTCGTGTTCAATGAGAACCCCGACAATTTCACACCAAACCTCATCGGTCTGGCTTGTTTCTTTTTATTAATCGTAATTAACAACGACAGAAAATGGAAGAACTAATCAAAATCCAGTCGGAGCTAAAGGCGCCGAAGAACTTATACAACTCCTTTGGGAAGTATAAATACCGCAACGCAGAGGGTATTATGGAGGCCGTTAAGCCATTACTAAAGAAATATGATTGCTACCTTACCATGTGCGATGACATCCACATGATTGGCGAGAGGTATTATCTCAGAGCCACCGCGACACTCGTCAACAAGGATGGCAAGAGCGTTGAAGTGACGGCGCTTGCGAGAGAGGATGACAACAAGAAAGGTATGGACGGGTCGCAGGTCACCGGCACCAGCAGCAGCTATGCTCGCAAATACGCCTTGAACGGCCTGTTCTTGATTGACGACACAAAAGACGCCGACACAGACGAATACAAGATTGAGAGCGACGCCAAGACGAAGAAAGGGAGCAACGCAAAAGCCCCTGCTTTAGAGCAAGCCATCGTTGAGTGCAATGCGGCAACGAGTATGGATGCGCTGATGCAGGTGTGGAACAGCCACCCTGACTTGAGCAAAGATAAAGATTTCCTATTGGCGATGTCAACTAAAAAGAAGGAGTTCCAGAAATGAGTGGTTTGACATTAAGCAAGGTGGTGTTTGACGAGATTGAGCACACCTACACGTTAGACGGCAAGAGATTAAGCGGCGTGACTGCCCTTCTCCACCGCCAGATGTTCCAGTCAAAGTATGACGGCATCCCTAAAGAGATTATGGAGCAAGCCGCCGAGCGTGGCAATGCCATACACCGCCAGATAGAGATGTATGAATCTTTCGGGGGTAGCATTTGGGATGATGAGGTTGACGCCTACATCAATCTAAAGGCGAAAAACAAGTACAAGACGGTGGCTACAGAATGGCTGGTCAGCGATAACGAGCATGTAGCCTCAAGCATTGACGTGATTTTCGAGAATGGCAAGGACTTTGTGCTGTGCGACATCAAGACCACATCCAAGCTCGATATGGAGTATCTGTCGTGGCAGTTGAGCATCTACAAGTACCTGCTGCTGCTTGACAACCCAAAAGCAAAAGTCAAGAGCCTTATCGCGTGCTGGCTCCCCAAGCCTCAATACGGCAGCCCAAAGATGGTTGAAGTTTCGGAGAAACCGGTGGAGTGGGTGAAAGAGCTTATCGAGTGTGACGCAAAAGGTGAGCAATGGGTAAACCCCGAATTTCCTGCCGTGACCGAGCAGAGCCTTGTCGTGCCACAGGAGTTGACGAATGCGATTGCCTCGTTCCTTGTCGCCGAGAAACAGGCGGCAGAGATGAAAGATCGACTTCGTGCGCTCATGGAAGAGCATAACGTCACAAAGTGGGAGAACGAGGTTTTTGTGGCATCTATCACGGCAGCGTCTGAAAGCACGTCTTTTGACAGCAACGCGTTCAAGGCAGAGCATCCCGATGAGTACGAGAAATATCTCAAGACGACATCGCGGAAAGGCTCATTCAGGATAAAGTTGAAATAAACTCGCGCCCCTGCCGTGAGGAAGGTAGATTTTTTTCATGATTCAAGTTTTGGTTATATGTGGTGGAGCAGGGCCACCACTTTGATTATTAACTTTTAAATTACAATACAATGCAGAGAGCAATTATCAGAGGACACCTCGGACGCAACGCCGAGCTCGTCACATTCTCAGGAGACCGCCAGCAGCTCGGCTTCTCGGTGGCCTGCTCAGAGAGAGGGAAGGACAGTGAGTCAGTGACCACATGGTACGACATCCTTTTCCACAACACGAAGATGCAAAGTTATCTCGTAAGGGGGAAAGAGGTCGTGGTATGCGGCAGATTGTCCGTGAATTTATACCAGACGAAAGACGGGGCGCCGCGCACGGCGCTGCGCATCTTCGCCGACACCGTGGAGCTGTGCGGCGGCAGGGACAGCGGCAGTGACAACAGCGGCAGTGGATACAAACCCGCCAACCCCAGGAGTGAGTCCATCAACGCCCCGGCAGGCAACGGGCCAATGCCCGGAGGCGTGAACCAGGCGCAGAGCCTTGACGGTGGCGACGACGGACTGCCATTCTAAAGGGTGCTTCATTTTATTGATATATTTTCCGTTGTGCGTCGGGGCTGATTACTTGGCGCACAACATCCTTTAATATGGAATTATTCCTGATGAACACCGCACAGGGGTTGAAACCCTTGTACGACGAGGACTACGACGAAAAGAGACGGCTGAGGATTGGTCAGGTGTATAAAGCCAAAGTCAGTGTGCCGAGAAATCTTGACCTGCACAGGAAATATTTCTCGATGATAACGTGCGCATGGGACCTGCTCACCGAAAAGGCGAGGGCATTCTTCGGCACAAAAGAGAGTTTCCGCAAGACGGTTCAGGTGGCGGCAGGTTATTGCGACAGAGTATTCCATCTGCATCTGCGTGACTGGGTGGAAGTTCCGCGGAGCATCGCCTTCGACAAGATGAAGGGCGATGAGTTCGAGAACCTTTACCGTGACGTGCGTGAGATTATCATGACGGTGTTCTTGAAGCACATCACGATAGAGCAGTTTGAACAGACGATGATAAATTATTGACCAAGATGAATAACAACTTTAATAACGTGGCAAACGCGGCAAACGCTTTCGGCGACTGGCTGCAAGAGCAGGAATCGTCCTACGCCATCTTCATCGTCAAGGGCGAACACACACGGTTTATGCTTTACGGCGACACGGCGGACGTAATAAGCTCCATAGCCACGGCGATAATCGACAATGAGCAGGCAAGGCATGTTGTCATGGAAGCCTTGAAGCTCGCCGCAGATGTTATTTACGATATAGATAATGCATAAATTAATCACAAAAAACCAAAAAAATGAGTTACAATCAATATGGATTAGACGCCAATGTGGGCGGCAAGAGCATTGAAGAGTGGCTTGCCGGTCTCGCAGAGAAGAACGACAGATTGGAGATGGAGATTGAGCGTGGCAAACTCGCCGTATCAATATCTAAGCAGTTGAACAACCATTCACGATTAAGGCTTGATGCTGCAAAGTATGAGCTAAAGAAATTAGAGTTTGAGACGAAGCAGGGTCAGACACAACCTGCGTAAACGATATTTCGGGCACGCTGTAGTGCCTTAACCTGAGGAGTTTTTCACTCGGGAAATCCTTATAACAGGTTATGTAACAACGGAATACGCATACCGGGTTGTATGACCTATATAAATGATAAGGATATACAGCATAGTGTGTTGTGCCATCGTCATTAATATAGTTGTATGACCTATATAAATGATAAGGATATACAGCCAGCGCGATAGTGCAGTAAATAAAAAACATCGAAGAACATGATAATCACAAGAAAGATAGAAGTCTTTATCCCAGAGGACGACAAAGATATGCGCCACGCATATTACGAGAAACTGTACGAGAACCGCGACGTGGCGGTCAAAGTGGCAAACATGGCGGTGAGCCACATGTTCGCCCTCGACAACACCATGCCCTACCTCAGCGACGAGGACAAGGAGAAGATAGAGTTCATAGGGTGCAGAGGCAATAAAGCCACTAAGCAGAACGCCCCCTACGTCGCCGCCAGCGAGGCATTCAAGGGCAAGGCATATATGGGTATGGTCCCATCCGTGTTGCAGAACGTGCAGAAGATGTACCAGGACGACCGCAAGAAAGGCATGTGGAACAGGTCGCTGCGCTCCTATAAGAGCAATATGCCCATTCCAATTAAAGCCACATTGTACCGCAATATGCGCTTCGCTGAATACACCAACGGCGAGGGGAAGACGGCAAAAGGATGCTTCTTCGAGGTTATGGGCATACCATTCCAAATGAGGTTCGGGCGTGACCGCAGCGGCAACCGCCTCATAGTAGAACGTGTAGTGAACGGAGAATACAAGATGTGTACCTCGTCGATAGTCGTCGACAAAAGAAAGACTTTCCTGCTGCTGTGCGTCGACATCCCCAAGAAAGAAGTGAAACTCGACGAGAAGAAAACTCTCTATGCTTTTCTTGGGGTGATGAACCCGATAATATGCTCCTGTGAAATCAACGCATACCGTGAATATGACAGCGGCATGAAGGTGTGGGAAATCGGTACAAAAGAGGAGTTCAACTACCGCCGCCGACAGATACAGGAAGCGGTGAGGCGATGTCAGGTCAACAACCGATACAGCACCGGCGGCAAGGGCAGGAAGAAGAAATGCCAGGCCATATACCGATGGCACGACAAAGAGCTGCATTATGTAGACACCAAATTGCACACCTACAGCCGTATGCTCGTCGACATGGCGGTAAAGCACGGCTGCGGCAAGATAGTGCTAATGAAGCAGAAAGAGCGCGAGCAGAAAGCCAAAGAGGACGAGTTTGTATTACGGAACTGGTCTTACTACGGGCTTAAAGAGAAAATCGCCTACAAGAGCAAGTTGGTGGGTGTCAAGTTAGAAGTAGAATAAACTACATATCGGGCGTGCTGTAACGCCTTAATGGGAGGGTTTTACCACTCCCAAAATCCCTCTAAATGGTTATATGACAGAATATTACTGACAACAGGTTGTATGACCTATAATTTTGAAAGGGATATACAGCCGACTGCTTTAATTCCTCATCAGTAAGGCTGTTGTATGACCTATAATTTTGAAAGGGATATACAGCGCCAGCGCAAGAGTAGAAAAAAAAAAGAAAAAACATGACTAATAAATTTTTTGCGAAAAAGGTGTGGATTGTCCCCGGCAATCCGCACATGTTCCGAAGCGAACACGACGCCAAGTTCTACTGCAACGAACACGGCATCGACTTCAAGACCGTCGAGAAGTACGACTCGACGAAAGAGTACGAGCGTTGGCTTTTCTTGCAGCAGGAACAGCGTGCCGGCAGGATTAGCGACCTGCGCCGACAGGTGGAGTATGAGCTGATACCCGCCAAATACGAGCAGAGGACCGTCCGCTACAAGACGGTGAAAATCTATGTGGTTGACGATATGGAGTTTCCCACCAAGTCGGCTGCCAAGAACCACTGCAAGGATAACGGCTGCGCATACAAGGTGATACAGGCGCTTGAAAAAACTGTGCCGGTGATGAAGCGTGTATGCGTCGAGAAGAACGCCGTCTATACCGCCGACTTCGTGTATAACAACGCCGACGGCAACATCATCGTAGAGGACACCAAGAGTGAATACACACGAAAAGAGAAGGACTATGTGCTGCGACGCAAACTGATGCTGCACGTACATAACATTAAAATCAGAGAGACATGAGCAAAGACAAGGAACAAAAAACTGGCATCTTGGGGGATGAGGTCTTTGAGTTGGCTAATGAAATAGCGTCGTTTGTCGCACAGAAATTGGATGAGAAAGGCTCATTGGGCGTGAAGGCGCACATGTATGCCATAAACTTCGCCCTGCAACCTATTCTGGCAGCTTTTGGCAAATACACGATCAAGCTCAATGGCGACGATCCTATACCCGAATACCTTGAACTCATCAAGAACACATATATCAAGATGACGCTAAAAAATCAAGCAGTCAAATGGACTTACTGTGAAGACAAAATAGAGCAGTATGAGAACATGATTGCGAAAGATAAGGGCAATATCCTGAATTAGCCACTCTGACGGACTTAAATTTCTCAGATGATAAATTAGTAGGATTGGACTTTTAAATGCGGCACACGCAAGGCAAATAGGCAAATACGCCGTTCCTGCGGACGGTGCGGATGTGCAATCTCGTTTTCATAGTAAAATTTGAATTTTTAGTTATTAGTTGTGCATGCGGTGGCGCAGGACACCGCATTTTTTAATAAACGATATTCCGGGTACGCTGTAGTACCTTAATCTGAGGAGAAATTCACTCGGAAAGTTCTTATAACAGGTTATGCGACAAAGAAATATGTTCATTGGGTTATAGCCCAACAAATTTGTAAGGATATACAGATGGAAATAAACATAGAAAACATCGTAGAGCAGGTAATCGCCGAGAAGCGGAGCAAAGGCAAAGCGCCCAACGACTGCTCGCTGCACGACATCTTCCGTTATATCGAGAACGACATCACCAACGAGATGCGCATCCTCATCAAGAGCGGCAGATACGAGGGAGCGGTGACGATAAACAAGGTGCCGGTGGTAAGAAGAAAGGAGTTACACTCGCAAGATGATGCCTTGCGACATAAAACATAATATAGACTATGACGTTGTATTATTTTGACCCCAATGTGGCAAAAGAGTTTGGTATTGCCGCCGCCGTGTTGTTCCAGAACATAGTTTTTTGGGTAAAAAAGAATAAGGCAAACAAGCAAAAGACCCATTACCATAACGGCAGGTATTGGACGCATAACTCTATCGACGCATTCATTGAGCTTTTCCCTTTCTTGAAAAGATACACAATAAAGAAATCACTAAAACTTTTAGAAGAAGAGGGAATGATTTTGATAGATGAATTTAACGAGGAGGCTTTTGATCACACACAGTGGTATACACTTGGTGATTTAGGTCAAAAAGTTGCCGATGAACAAAGCAAACCTACGATTGTGCGAAATCAACCGAACGATTGTGCGAAATCAACCAATCGAATGGTTGAAAACGAACAACCAATACCATATAAAGAACATACAGATAATAAACAAGAAAATATGAGTAATAATATAAATATTATTCCTCATATAAAAGAATGTGAGAAAAAATTTGAAAAAGTCGCCAATAACAGTTCTAACGGCGACAAAAAACAGGATTTCAAGGCAACATTTATCGAGCAGGCTACAAAAATGAAAACCGACGACAGCCTGCAAATGGCACTGGCATATCTCAAGATAAAAGACTTCGACGCACTCGCCAACGAGTTCTACAGGCATATAATAAACAGCCTGATGCAGGCGGATTTCATCAAGAACGGATACATGCGCAACTGCCGATGGCTGAAACGTGCGATACCTTTTCTTGACTTGAGCAAGGCGACAGGGATAAAGCTCGGACCGGGTGAGATGATTGACGATGACGGTAACCGATACTACATCAACCAGTGGAGCAAGACGAAGATTATAGTGCCAGACGACGCTCCGCCCAGACCGAGTGAGAGGCATGTGTGGGGCAAGAGCGAGAAGTGCTGGATTACAACGTGACAATGGAGAAAGAGACATTTGCCGATTACGGCATAAAGATACCATACCGACGCATACACGGAAACGTAAAGACCGTGTGCCCCAAATGCAGGACAAGTGGACGTTCCCATCCCGAGGACAGGTCGTTGAGCGTAAACCTCGACGCGGCGATTTGGAACTGCCACTACTGCGGATGGTCGGGAGGGTTGAAAGGCTACGACCGGAGCAAGATAAACTGGAAAGGGAAGAAAGACTATGTGAGACCCGACCCGATAAAAGAGAGCGGGCTGTCGCAGAAGCTCGTCAACTACTGGTCGCTGCGCGGCATTTCACTTGACACATTGAGGAAAATGCACATCGCCGAGGGCAAAGAGTTTATGCCGCAGGCGGGCAAAGAGATGAACACCGTGCAGTTTCCCTACTTCCTCGACGGAGAGCTGGTGAACATCAAATACCGCACCGGCGACAAGAAGTTCAAGATGGTGCAGGGCGCGGAACTGACACCCTACAACATAGACAGCATAAAAGACTGCGACACGGCATATTTAGTAGAGGGAGAAGGTGATTGTCTCAGTTTTATCGAGGCTGGCATCGATAATGTGATAAGCGTTCCCAACGGCGCCAACAAGAACCTTGAGTGGCTTGACGACTTTATGGAGTGGTTTGACGACAAGAAGACCATCTACATCGCCGTTGACAACGACGAGAAAGGTGTCATGCTCAAAGAAGAGATGGTAAGACGTTTCGGTCCCGAGAGGTGTATGATAGTAAACTGGAGCGACGGATGCAAGGATGCCAACGACCAGTTAAGGAAATACGGCAAGGAATCGTTGAGAAACTGCGTTGATGCTGCCCAGGATGTGAAGGTGGGCGGTATTTACTATCTTGAAGACTATGAGCCCAACCTCGACATGCTATATCACAATGGGGCGCCTAAGGGATGCACCGTGGGGTGGCCCAACCTCGACGAGCTGATTTCGTTTACCACGAAACGCATAATGATAGTGACTGGCATTCCGTCGCACGGCAAGTCGCAGGTGATGATTGAGATAGCCGTGAGGCTCAACATGCGGTACGGATGGAAGGCGGCGTTCTTCTCACCCGAGAGTATGCCTATGGAGAGTCACGCCCAGGAGCTGATACAGGTGCTGATAGGTAAGAGTTTCAACTCCAACTACCTGCACATGAGCGAGAGCGAGTATCAGATGGGTAAAGATTATGTGAGGACCAACTTTTTCCATATCATGCCCGAAGACAATCAGACAATAGCAACGATTTTGGAAAAAGCGCAATTCTTAGTGCGGCGTCGAGGCATCAAGGTGCTCGTCATTGACCCATACAGCTCTATCGACACCGATTTCGGCAACCAGAGCGAGACAAACTACATCAGGGCGATGCTTGAGGCGTTAAGGAACTTCGCCATCAGGAACGACCTGCTCGTGTGCCTTGTGGCGCATCCCACCAAGATACGCAAAGACAAAGATAACGATGGCATCCCCACGATGTATGACGTGAGCGGTTCGGCCCACTTCCTGAACAAGAGCGACTACGGCATAGTTGTTTACCGCGATTTCGACAATGACACCACACTCATCAAAGTGGAGAAAGTCAAGAGTCGGTTTTTAGGTCACAAAGGAGAGGCGTTCTTCAAATTCAACATCAACAATGGCCGGTATGTTCCTTGGGGTAAAGACCTGCCAGTTCTGTGGGACAACAGTAACTGGCTGTTGCCACCCGAGCAACAGGCACAACCGGATAATATAGCGACTGGCAACGACTACGACTTTCTTGACTCATCAGGCACTGATTGCCCATTCTAAAAATAATATATAAACAGATAATTAAAAAAACTATGGAGTTAAAAATTAATCTATTGAATACAAATGCGGTGCTGCCCACCAGGGCGACCGAGGGTGCCGCGGCGTATGACGTCTATGCACCCTTGACGATGCTTGTGAGAGGCGGCAGACAAATCATAGACTTAGGCTTTGCCGTTGAGATGCCGAGAGGCTACGAGGCGAAGATAGAACCCCGAAGCGGATATTCGGCAAGAGGCTTCGCCGGTGTGACAGACTACACCAGTAACGAGTTTCAGCGTTTTGACTGCGATGTGATACAAGGCAAGATAGACTCAGACTATCGAGGCGCGGTTGGTGTGATACTGTGCAACCGTGACAGGAATTTCTATATCAGGCAAGGTCAGCGCATCGCCCAGCTCTCGGTCTACAAGGTGGAAGATGTGATTTTCAAAGAATGCAAGTTAAGCAACACAGACCGTGGCGACGGAGGCTTCGGACACACAGGAGATTGATTATGGGGATATACATAGATATGATGCTCGACAGGGCGTTGAGTGGAGACACGGCGCGGCTGTGGTACAACGAGGCGATGACTCGTCGCACAGGCGAGATGCAGCTGCGGTTGAGCGAGGAATACCAAGCTCAGGAGACCTTTGAGGCGAGTGTGCGTGACGGATGGGAACCAGTGCGAGCCGATAATATCGGGGTGATACGGGATTTCGGCAAGTGGCTGAGACAGTGCCACAGCCACGACATCCCCGACCGTGACACCCTGCGACGTGAATGGTTTGACTTTATAAAGAAAACTACATGATTATGACACTGAAAGAATTGGCATTAACAGATTTATACGGCTGGATGGATGAGCTGGACAGTATGATGCGAGAGCCAGGATTCAACGGTAAATCTTTCCCGCACAGAACAGGGGTGAAGCGCATGCGCACCTACCTCGACCATGTGGCGAGCGGGCTAAGAATGATACGGGGCGGTGACTACGAGCCGCACGACATAGCAAATATCCACAAAAAAAACAAGAGAGACCAATGGAGAGAATAGAGGACATAATAGCAGCTGCCGTGAATGCGGCGGACTATGAGTATGACGGAGAGAAATGCCTGAAATATGCCGAGTTTACGAGCGGCAATATAGAGGGGAACATAAGCGTGGACTACGACTGGCATAGCGTAGAGGACTGGCAGAACTTCGAATGGGGACGCAGCCTCGTGCAGACCGATGACGTGGTAGATGAAATCAGAAGTGTCGATGTGGAGTGCTGGGACGACAGCACCGGCGAGGATGTGATGGTTGACAAGGACTATCTTATTTCAAAAATTGAGCTATGACAGTGAGAATTGAGGAGAGTTGGCTGGGAGAGCTTGCCGACGTGTGGGAGAAGGACTATTTTGTGAGGCTCACCGACTTTGTGCGTGAGCAGTACCGCTCCACTCGGGTATTCCCGCCAGGGAGGCAGATTTTTGCCGCTTTCGACGCCACACCATTCAACGAGGTGAAGGTAGTGATACTTGGTCAAGACCCTTATCACGATGACGGTCAGGCCAACGGGTTGTGCTTCTCGGTTAACGATGGCGTGCCTTTCCCGCCGTCGCTGCAAAACATTTTCCGCGAGATTTCCAGCGACTTAGGCATCCCCATGCCGCAGGACGGCGACCTCACCCGCTGGGCCTGTCAGGGCGTGCTCCTGCTAAATGCCACGCTGACCGTCCGGGCGCATCAGGCTAACAGCCACGCACGCATAGGCTGGCAGACACTCACCGATGCCGCCATACAAGCACTGGCGAGGGAACGCGAGAATCTGGTCTACATGCTCTGGGGGGGCTATGCACGGAGCAAGAGCCATTTGATTGACCGCAACCGAGATCGGAAGAGCACACGTCTGAACTCCAGTCACACTTGAATCTCGTATG
>CALAVD010000307.1 GCA_937892085.1 uncultured Prevotellaceae bacterium | reverse complement strand
TCGCCAGCGACTATACCTATACCGTGCGCGGTGTGCACAACAATACCGAAATTGGTGTTGACATTCGCACATCAATGGAATTTGACTTCCTCACTGGTACTGCCTTCTTCGGCAAGATGACCTACAACACCGTTATCGGCGAGAATCAAGTGACTTGGAAATATGATGTCAATAAGACTTGGGACAACCATACTTCGGTGACTTACACCAATGCTCAGTCAACATCAACCAGCTCGACAATTGATTATGTGGGCCGCGACGGAGATGTGTTTATAGGCTACTCGACCAACTATATTATATGCGCCGCCGACAAGGTGGGCATCTTCAAGCAAGATGACGGCTCGTGGGGTGTAGGTATGCAGGAGACTATGGCGATGGACGAGAAATTCAATACCCATTTTGAGTACTCACAGAACTACATCGAGACCACCTTGTTCAACAATATCAAGCGTACCCGCAACACCAAGCTGCGGCACATCAACTCTATGAGCGAGATTGAGGAGAATCCCGAGCAGGCTACCTACTACACTTTCCTTACCGAGGATGACCCACGCTATGGCACCAGCAACAACGACAAGAAGGCTTGGAGCAGCGAGGCCAAGGACGGCTTTGACGGTCCCAGCTACTATGCCCGCTTCCCCAATGGCTATGAGGGCTGCGACAGCGTGCGCTGGTGCAACGAGATTATCAACCAGTGGGAGCAAACCCTTGCCGACAATGAGGAAGACAAGGTGAAAGCCTTCAACGATGCCAAATACAAGATTGGCAACGAGTCGTTTGAACGTGGCGTGACGGTGACCAACAGCACTGGCACCAGCTCCAAAGAGGTGCATAATTCCACCGAGGTGTTCTCGACAGGCCTTGCCTACCGCGGCAAGAATGGCTTCCTGTTAGACAAAATGGGAGCGATAATCATTTCAAATACCGATATTGGTTATCACCAGACGAAATATGACATTGACGAGACGACGACCAGCGAACGCTTTTCCTACACCCTCAACGACACGCAGCGTGGCAATGCCCATACTGTAGATGTGTTTGAGTCTCCGAGGGGATGGTCAACCATTTTCCGCACCCGTGGCGGTCAGACTCGCTGCCCCTACGAGGGAGAGACCCGCACCAAGTATTACAATCCGGGTACCTTGCTCGACTATGCCACGATGAAGAGTGACAATCCTCACATCTCGATGCCTGTTCGCAACTTCGTGGATATTCCAGCCGGTCAGGAGGCACAAGTGCAGGTGGTGTTCACCAACGAGAGCGAGACTCACGAGGCACTTACCTCGGCATTCGTCTATGTCGATGCCGGTTCCAACCCCAACGGATTACAAATATATATGGACGGCGAACCCATGGTCAATGGAGTTGAAATGTGGATTGAGTATGGCGTGCCCATTACCAAGACACTCACTATCAAGCAGAGCGACAACTCAATTCTTGACTATAACGACATAACTCTTTTCCTCGCCAACTCTTGTAAGCCCGAGAAATGGATTTATGAGACCATCTCCTTCTCGGCCCACTTCGTTCCTGCAGCTCCCAACGTCACTCTCAAGCTCGACAAGAACATCTTGAACCTTGCCTCGGTAATTAACGGAGAGCAGCTTGTGACGACAATCAGCGATATCAACCGCTTGTTTACAGGGCTTAAGGGCGTGAGATTGAAATATCGCTTCGCTGGCGACTCTCGCTGGGTTACCGCCCATGAGTGGCTCACCGATGAGAAGTATTTCACCGAGGGGCACGAAACCGAGACACAGACGCTGCTGTCCGACGATAAGCCCAATATAACCTATAACCTTGAGTTGCCCAATATTGATGGGCTTTATATGGTTGTCGCCGAGAGCATGTGCGACTATGGAGGCCATGAATATGTGGCAACCACTCCTGAGCAGCAGGTGATTCGCGATACTCGTGGTCCCAAGCTGCTTGGTCAGGCTTATCCAAACACTGGCATCTTGACACCAACCGACGACATTCGCATCAAGTTCAACGAGGACATCCGCGAGAGCTATCTCACTAAAGACGAGAACTTCTTTATCACTGGCTCGCTCAACGACTCGCGGGTGATGCACGACGTGTCGTTGCAGTTCAATGGCACCCCAGTGTCAACCGATGCCTACTTACCCATCAACAACACCAGCTTCGCCGCATCGTTGTGGCTCAAGCGCAAGAGCGGAGGAACAATCATTGAGCATGGCACCGAAGGCAACAATTTGAGCATTGGACTTGACGATGCCGGCCATGTAAACGTGAGCATCGGCAACAATACGATTACCTCGACCGACGTTGTGCCATCCGATAAGTGGGTATTCCTTGCCATGAACTACGTGAAGGGAGCTAACGGATACAACAACCTGAGCATGTTGATGGCCGAGGATGCCAATGAGACAATGCTGTTCGACGAAGTCACCGTCCCCGATTATAACGGCAATGGCCGCGTGACTTTAGGACGCGACTTCACGGGCATGATGCATGAGTTTGTGATTTGGAACAAGAATAATCCCACCCGTGCGATGCTTGCCACTAAGGACGAGGCGGTGGCACCCTACATGCCTGGTCTTGCAGCTTACTGGAAAATGAACGAGGGTCACGGTACCGTGGTCACCGACTATGCCCGGGCACGCAACATCCACCTGCCTGCCGAGACTTGGAACATTGAAAACACCAATCTCGCAGCACATCTCGATGGAGCACACTCTATCAAGATTCCTACCGGCACCATTTCTCCTCGCTCAACCGATAGCTATGTGATTGAGACTTGGTTCCGTGGCGAGAAAGGCAAGAACGCACGCGCAACTTTATTCTCGGTAACCGATTGTCTGTCGTTAGGCTTCGACTACGACAATTCAATGATACTGCACACCTACAACGACTCGATATCGTCGCTCACAAGCAATGGGCTGCCCATTGTGCTCACCAACGTTGACTATAACGACGGCAATTGGCACCATGTGGCACTGAATGTGCATCGCGGCGTGAGTGCAGTGGTCTATCTTGACGGTCAGGCGGTGAAGACTCTGCCGGAGCAGGATGTGCCAGCCACCGCAGGCGATTATATGTACATTGGCTCGATACTCAAGCGCAACGGGGAGCAGCCGCAGATCCTTGAGGAGCAGTACTACTTCACCGGCGACATTGATGAGCTGCGGGTATGGAATGTGGCTTGCGACGGCACTTCGGTCATCGCCAACCGCTACAACCAGGTTGACACCGCCGATGTGTCAGGACTGGTCGCCTACTACCCCATGGAGCACGCTGTGCTTGATGCCAACGGCAACATAATCACTGAGTTCAGCCTCGACAACAAGGCTCCACGACTGGGAGATTATGTCTTAGGTCAAGCCGTTGCCGACGGTGTCACTCAAGCCTCTACGGCACCGGCACTGCGCACTGCACCGCTCAAGCAGAATTTAGACTTCGACTTCACTGCGTCGAGCAACGAAATTTACATCAACCTCAATACCTTACCAGCACGCATGCAGGGCAACTTGCTCACATTTATCGTCAAGAATGTGCGCGACATGCAGAACAATGTGTCGGAGCCCATAACGTGGAGTGCCGTGGTTGACTACAACACGCTTGAGTGGGAAGAAAAGTCGCTCACTGTTGAGAAAGACCGGTTGAGCGAGGTCAACATGTGGGCCACTCTGCGCAATAAGGGCAGTGAGAGCGGACGCTTCAACATCTCAGGACTTCCCAGCTGGATAGTCCCATCGGTAACAACAGGCGTTTTGAGTACCAACGAGTCGGCAGCCATCGACTTCACAATTGGTGCCAACGCTCCTGTAGGCACACATATAGTCTATGTTTACGCTGTTAACGATAATGATATCAGCACTCCGTTAATGTTTACAATAACTGTCACCGGCAACGAACCTGACTGGAGCGTAAACCCCGAGGATTATGAAAGCTCGATGAACATCATCGGACAGATTTACTTCGACGACAAGATTTGTGGTAACACCAATACCAAAATTGCTGCATTTGTTGACGGCACTTGCTGTGGAGTGGCATCGCCCAAGCTGGTCACCAGCCGTGACGCTTACTTCGTGAGCATGACCGTCTATGGTCTCGAGGACATCACTAAGAACCAGCCTATCGTGTTCCGCATCTACGATGCTGAGCAAGGTGTTGTCTTCGGTGACGTGGTGACCCGTCAGGGCGGTAACGTTATTAACATAACCTATCGTCCTAACGACCTTGTTGGTGACTACGACAATCCTGTCACTTGGACTCCAAGCGACCAGATTGAGCAGCTTGTAAACTTCAAGACAGGCTGGAACTGGATATCGCTTTATGTTCAGCCTGAGGAAGGCAAGAATGACCTTGAGAGCGTGTTCGGACACGCCAAGGTGTTCAACACCATTAAGGGCAAGGAGGGATTTGCCATGAACAGCGGCACCAAGTGGACAACTACTGGCCTCGAGAGTGTTGATGTGGGTAACCTATACAAGGTAAAAGTGAAATCAGACGTTGACTACAACATAGTAGGTAAGCAAATTGACGTTCAAGCTACCACTCAGACCATCTATCCCGGCTGGAACTGGATAGGTCCGTTGTCAATCTACAACTTGAGTCTTGACGAGGCGTTTGCCGACCTCAATCCATCTCGCGGTGACATCGTCAAGAGCAAGACCCAGGTGGCGTTCTACGACGGCTACAAGTGGGAGGGCGACCTCACCGCCGTCATCCCTGGCATGGGTTACTACTACAAGTCGGTCAACGACCATGAGGTGACTTTCCGTTATCCGCTTATCGATGCTATGACCTATCAGGCTCCACCCATGCTGAAGGCAGCTCCGCGACACTCACCATTCACTCCCGTTGACCACCATCAGTTCAGCGACAACATGAACGTTGTGGCTCACATTATGGTCGATAACGTGCAAGTCGATACTCTGACCATCGCAGCCTTTGTGGGCGATGAATGCCGTGGCGTGACAAGTGGTACCGACGACGGATACTACATGCTTACCGTTGCAGGCAATGCCAATGAGGCGGGACAGCAAGTGACCTTTGCCACAGTAATCGATGGCGTGATTGTCTCCATCATCGAAACTCTGGAATGGGGAAGCGATGTGATATATGGCGACCTCGACAACCCTGTGATTCTCACAGTGAAAACGAGCGGAATTGATGACGTGAGCACCAACGGTGGCGGCATTGTCATTACGCCTACTTTTGTTAAGGATGTAATCAATGTGCGCTCAAGCGAAATCCTCGCTTCGGTTGTGGTTTACTCCACGAGCGGGGCGGTAGTCGAGCAACTTAAGAACATCGATGACAATGTGGCAACTCTTAACCTGTGCAGCCTCAACGACGGAATTTATTTCGTAAGAGCGACGACAGTCAATGGCGACAGCGTTGTCAAGAGAATTGTTAAGCAATGAAACAATTAACGATAATTGTACTATTTATTACGGCCGCATTGGTAGGCCGCGCCGCCGACGAGACAATCGTTGACGGCGTGGTTTACCGGTGGTCTAATCAGGAGCTTGGATATGTGGTGACCGGGTGGGACGAGGCTACTCCCATCCAGACGCTCCATATCTTGGGGTCTTTGGAAAACGGCGATGTGGTGAGAATAGATGATGGAGCTTTTGAAGACAACACCTCCATCGTTTTCGTCAGGATTGACGAGGGTATCACGAGCATCGGCGAGAACGCTTTCTGTAGGTGCGAGAACATGGAGGCGATAGTCTTGCCCGAGGGACTGGAGACCATCGAAGAGGAGGCTTTTGCTTTTTGTGAAAAGCTTACTACTATGGTGATTCCCTCGACGGTGACCGAGATTCAGGCGCATGCTTTCTCGCATTGCACGGGTGTAACCGACGTGTATTTCCTGATGACCGACGAGGAGCAACTCGAAGCATTTGAATGGTGGGATGGTGTGTACGAGCCTGGCAATGAGGAGCATGGCGGCATGGAGTTCAACACTAACCAGCATACCACAATCCACGTTCCCGAGGGCATGTTGCAAGATTATGTCGATTCCAAGAAGTTTGTGGCGTGGATTCCTCTTGTGCAAGACGACAACTGCTACCCGCTATGGTGGATTGTCAACTTTGGCGTGGTGGGACGGCAGTATACCGTGTGTGATGATCTTTTGGGGGTCTATGTGGATGTAAATGGTGGTCTATATGCAAAGGATGATAGCAAATGGCTCATGCCTGACCGCATCTATCCGGGAGAAATCGACTACATGAAGACTACAGGACTTATGAACCACCATGGCAACAAATATGACCAAAGCAACTGGGTGGTGCTACGCAATGTGGCATCGCCGGAATTACTGAAGAACCGCATTATAGAAGATGGCAATATCACTGGCACTCTTATCAACAAGCAGAACCCTGAAATCGAGGTCACATCATCGCTCGAACCTGCCGGGAATGCTAATTATGTCCCCAATGTTTATATTCCTTGCTCGTTTATGGGGCGGGCACAGCATGGTAGAATTGATAAGAAAACCTATGCTTTTGTTCAGCCCAAGCCGCAAGAATACATCAAAGTTGAATGGACGGTTTACAAAGAAGAAGACGAGTTCTACATCCCAGCACCCGACAATGATGGCACTAATGGACAAGGACTGACAGGCGGTTTCAAGATTGATTATGAGCTTTATGGGCAGCCCGATGACTTGCCATCGCCCGAGGAAGGCAAGGCTTACAGCATAGACGCCATAAATCGCCACACTGTTGCAAAAGAGGAACTGAATGTTCCAAGCCAGCTCAAGAATTACTATATAGAGCCATATACAGAAGGAGGTTTGAGTGCCAATTTTACGGTTTTCCCGCTCTATATCCCCAGCGAGCCTATTCCCACCGCAGTTTCAGCTGTAACCAGCAATGTTACATGCAGCGGCAACCACTGGTACACAATCGACGGACGCGACCTGGGAATAGCCACTCCTACCCATAGTGGTATATATATCAATAAAAACAAAAAAATACTCATCAACAAATAACTCAAGTTTCTAAAGTTCTAAAACTTTATAAACTTGAGTCTTTTAGCATTTCCTTATAGACTCCACCAAATTCTTTTCATGAGGGATTTTGAGGCAGGTCAATGGCTGTTTTGTTGCTTTTCAAAGGCATTTGCGACAAAAAAATGAATTTTTTTCGACAATTTCTTTGCAGATAACAAAAAAAGCACTAATTTTGCACTCGCTTAGTGAAAAACGATTCAGCACTAATGGCACTGGAGAGGTGGGTGAGTGGCTGAAACCAGCAGTTTGCTAAACTGCCGTAGGGGTAACTCTACCGCAAGTTCGAATCTTGTCCTCTCCGCATGACGACCGACCGCGCAAGTGGCCGGTTGTTTTGTTATATGGGTGCACCGAGCTAATCTTGTTCTCGTTTAATCTCACTTATTACCTGTCCAAACGCACTTGTATAAGTCGTGGTGCGTTGACAAGTTTGTTAGAGTCATCAAGCAATGAAGCATTGCTGAAAATAATGTCGTCGCGCTCGGTTGTGCCATAACCCTCATGGGCATGGCCAAAGAGAAGCAAACGCGGTTTGACTTTTCCCACGCAATAGCGCAATGGCAGATTGCCCCAATGTATTCCCGACGAGTAGTCGAGTATTTCGAGCGGCGGCTCGTGGGTTACGAGCACATCCAGGTCGCTTTTGGGAATAAGGTTCTCGGGGTGGTTATAACTCAAGCCGAAGAATTTCACGCCATCAATAGTCACGCCACGGTCCTGCAAAAGGTGCACATTGGCAGGCAGATCCTCAATGCCTTCGGCATCCCACAAGCAAAGGTCGTGGTTGCCCACTACGAATATTTTGTGGGGATAATCAAGCGCAATGAACCAGTTGAGGAAGTCAAGCACTTCTTGTTCGGTGCCGCTGTGAGCAAAGTCGCCACTATGCACAATCACATCGGCTGGAGGCATCACCCCTAACCTGCCATGCAACCCGTGCGTGTCACTGATGTGAAGAATGGTCATCAG
>CALAVD010000306.1 GCA_937892085.1 uncultured Prevotellaceae bacterium | reverse complement strand
CGGCGACCACCGAGATCTACACTCTTTCCCTACACGACGCTCTTCCGATCTGACAGAGCTCGCTTCGTTCTTCGAAGGCAATAATTTCAAGAAAGACTACTTGCTTCTCAACAGCTACATCCGCAGCAAGAGCATCAACATTCCGCCACTTGTCAGCGCCTACATGAGCCTCTCGCCCACCATGCGCATGCTCGGCACCGCCATCAACCACGAGTTTGGCGACGTGGAAGAGAGCGGCATCCTCATCAACCTCGACGACATCACCGCCTCCAAAAAGAGCCGCCACATCGACACTTTCGTAGGCTAACACCCCTCCCCCACTCACTTGGCGTGAGCTATTCTCGCAGGTGTGAGTCGATGATGATGGTTACGGGACCGTCGTTGATGAGCGACACTTGCATGTTGGCGCCAAAGACACCACGTTTCACGGGTTTGCCCATCAGCTGCTCCACTTCCTTGCAGTAGAGCTCGTAGAGGGGCACGGCGAGGTGGTGCCCAGCAGCGTGAATGTAGCTTGGGCGGTTACCTTTCTTGGTGCTTGCGTTGAGGGTGAACTGGCTCACTGCCAGCACCTCTCCCCCGGCGTCAAGGATGTTGCGGTTCATCACGCCGGCATCATCGTCGAAGATGCGCAGGTTCACCGTCTTCAGCGCCAGCCATCGCACATCGTCCTCGGTGTCGCCCTCTCTCACTCCAACCAGCACCATATATCCACCTCGTATTTCGCTATGGACCTCGCCGTCGATGGCGACCGATGCCTCAGTCACTCGTTGTATTACTATTCGCATAGGTCAAAGAACTTATCCTACTTGCACTCCTGGGCGCACTTCTCCGTGAGGACCGATGACCACGAGACGGCCGTCGGCATCCTCGGCGCTGAGTATCATGCCCTGCGACTCGATGCCCTTGAGGGTGCGTGGTGCGAAGTTGGCGATAAAGCACACCTCCTTGCCCACGAGGTCCTCGGGATTGTAGAACTTGGCGATTCCCGACACGATGGTGCGGCCTTTCATGCCGTCGTCGATGGTGAACTTGAGCAGCTTGTCGGCCTTCTTTACCTTCTCGCAAGCGAGCACTTTGCCCACACGGATGTCGAGCTTCTGAAAGTCGTCGAACGCCACAGTGGGAGCCACAGCCTTAGGCGTGAAGTTCTTGAGGATATTCTCCTGCTTGATGCGCTCAAGTCGGTCGGTCTGTATCTTGATGGTCTCGTCGTCAATCTTCTCGAAGAGCAGCACAGGCTTCTCCACACGCGCACCAGCCTTGAGAATGTCGATAGCACCAAGTTTGTTCCAATCGGCACCTTCAAGATTTATCATCCTGCGCAGTTTCTCGGCGCTGAACGGCAAGAATGGCTCAAATGCGATAGCGAGGTTGGCTGTGATTTGCAGCGCTATGTTCATGATTGTCTCCACACGTGCCATGTCGGTCTTAGCGAGTTTCCAGGGCTCGGTGTCGGCAAGGTACTTGTTGCCGATGCGCGCCAGCTTCATCGCCTCGCTGAGCGCGGCACGGAAGTGGAATGTTTCGAGAGCGTTGCTCAGCTCGTCTTTCACGCCTTTAAACTCCTCAATGGTCTGGCGGTCGTAGTCGGTGAGCTCATGAGCCTCGGGTATCACGCCATCGAAGTATTTGTTGGTGAGCACGATGGCACGGTTCACGAAGTTTCCTAAAATGGCCACCAGCTCGTTGTTGTTGCGGTCTTGGAAGTCCTTCCACGTGAAGTTGTTGTCTTTAGTCTCAGGAGCATTGGCGGTGAGCACATAGCGCAACACGTCTTGCTTGCCGGGGAAGTCATCAAGATACTCATGCAGCCACACTGCCCAGTTGCGGCTGGTAGAGATTTTGTCGTCCTCGAGGTTGAGGAACTCGTTGGCTGGCACGTTCTCTGGCAGCTGGTAAGACCCCTCAGCCATGAGCATAGCCGGGAAAATAAGGCAGTGGAACACAATGTTGTCCTTGCCAATGAAGTGGATGATGCGGGTGTCCTCCGACTTCCAATATTTCTCCCAAGTGTCGGGCAGCAAGTCCTTGGTGTTGCTAATGTAGCCAATAGGAGCATCAAACCACACATAGAGCACCTTGCCATCGGCACCCTCGATGGGCACGGGGATGCCCCAGTCGAGGTCGCGAGTCACGGCACGGGGCTGCAAGCCAGCATCGAGCCACGATTTGCACTGACCATAGACGTTGGTCTTCCATTCCTTGTGGTCCTCGAGAATCCACTTGCGCAGACGAGGCTCCCACTTGTCGAGGGGCATATACCAGTGCTTTGTGTCCTTGAGCACAGGCACATTACCGGTTATGGCGCTACGGGGATTGATAAGGTCGGTAGCGTTGAGCGACGTGCCGCATGCCTCGCACTGGTCGCCATAGGCTCCCTCGTTGCCGCAATGCGGACAGGTGCCAGTGATGTAACGGTCGGCAAGCCATTGGTCGGCCTCCTCGTCGTAGAACTGCTGGCTGGTCTTCTCTATGAACTCGCCCTTGTCGTAGAGCGTCTTGAAGAACTCACTGGCAGTGACGCGATGCGTGGCGCTGGTGGTGCGGCCATACACGTCGAACGAGATTCCAAGCCCCTCCATCGAATCCTTTATTATCTTGTGATAGCGGTCAACAATGTCTTGAGGTGTGACGCCTTCTTTCTGTGCTTTGATGGTAATGGGCACGCCATGCTCGTCGCTGCCACCAATCATTATCACGTCCTCACCCTTGAGGCGCAGATAGCGAACGTAGATGTCGGCAGGAACATAAACTCCGGCCAGGTGACCAATGTGTACCGGACCGTTGGCGTAGGGCAACGCCGTTGTCACGAGAGTGCGTGCATATTTCTTTTCTTCCATAATTTTTTATTCTTTTTTGTGAAATTTTGTGCAAAGGTAGTGAAAGCCGTGAGAAAAAACAAACATGTTTAATTATTTCCGAAAAAAGGCCAAGCAAAGATAATTCCCAATATGAGTAAAATTCAAGCCCACTATCGTTAAAAGAAAAAATATCGCTGTAAATATGCCATCTTGTAGTCGGTTGCTGTTTTTTACTTTTGGCATGTATTTTGCTTGATGTAACTATCGGGATATTGCTTGAAAAGAGGTTTTTGGCGATTTTTTCCATTAAAATAAAGATATGATATTGTTTAAAACCATTTTTTTTGTATTTTTGCAGATTATACCCGTGATTTGTGACACTTGCAACAAAAATATGTAATAAAACAAACAAAAATATAACTTAAAAACAGAGATCACTATGCTATCACCCGAACTTAACAACTTGATAGACGCTGCTCTAACCGATGGCATTCTTACCGACCAGGAGCGTGCGGTAATCAAGAAACGCGCACTGCTCGAAGGCTATGACCCCGACGAAGTGGATATATACATCAACTCACGGATGCAACAGATGCAGATTGATGCACAAGGAGCTGTCGCCAAGGTGAGGAAATGCCCTGCATGCGGCGCCATCATCTCTTACATGCAGACTCGTTGCCCGCAGTGCGGCACCGAAATCACCAACGTGGGAGCCACAAAATCGGTGCAGAAGCTCTCTGACATGATTAATGAGATCACCGCCACCGAGTTTATTAAAGAGAAACGCCAGGTGAGAATAAAAAACGCCATTACAAGCTTCCCTGTGCCCACCACTAAGGAAGACATCATGGAATTCTTGTTTATGGCTGCACCTAACGCCAAGAAGAAAAAAAGCTTCCTGGGAACTTTAGGGCCGGCATTGACAATGGGATTGATTGTGTTTGCCGCATTCTTCGTGTTAGGTCTTGCCACTACTGTCAATCAGTCATTTATGCAGGGTCTGCAGGATGGCTTGCTACTTGGAGTTTTCTTTGGATTGATAGGTGCTTTAGTTGGTCATTTTGCCTTGAAAAAGAAAGTTGAGCCCATCCGCGATCAGAACAAGATGGCTGAGGTGTGGCGCAACAAGTGCGAGCAGGTGATTGCCAAGGCCAAGTTCATCCTTAGGGAAGACGCCAGCGCAATGGCCACAATAATGAACATAGAAAAAGATTTGAAACTTTCAAAATAATGTGATATGGGAGTATTTGCAAAAGGAAAAAGCGGCGGCGCGATGAACGTGATACGCTGCGATGAAGAGAATTACCTTGTGTGGAAATGGACTCCACTCGGACAGGAAGCCAACACTACAAGCCGTGAGAACAGCATTCGCTACGGCAGTAGCCTAAGGGTGAAAGACGGCGAACTCGCTGTGTTTGTATATAAGCAGAAAGATGGCACCGTGCAGGACTTTATCATGGGTCCCTTCGACGATACCATCAAGACCGCCAACTTCCCCGTGTTAGCAAGCATTGTGGGTATGGCATTTGGTGGAAACTCGCCTTTCCAGGCCGAGGTATATTTCATCAACCTGCAAGGTAATAACCAGGTGAAGTTTGGAGTGCCCTATTTTGATGTCTTCGACCCGCGATTGCCCGACCACGGTGTGCCGGTAGCAGTGAGAGGCACCATCACCTTCAATCTCACCGACTACCGCGCGTTTATCAAGCTCAACCGCCTCGTCGATTTCAACCTCAACCAGTTCCGCAATCAAATTCAAGCGGCTGTAGCGCGCCATGTGAAAGGCATCATCATCAATGTCCCCGACGAGGCTGGCATACCGTTAGTGCAGATGGAACGCAAAATCAACACCATCAACGAGCGCATAGAGTCGCAACTCCGAAATCGCCTCGGCAACGACTTTGGCGTTAATCTCAAGGCCGTGGACATCGACGCTATTGACATTGACAAGAACAGTCCCTACTACAAAGAGTTGAGGCAGCTCACAGCTGGAAACACAGGCCGCACGATGAATGCGCAGACCGACGTCAACATCCAGAACATGAAAGACATGCAAGCCATCAACCGCGAGAATATGCAAGAGACGATGCGCATACAGCGCGAAGAGGCGCAACGCGCTCAAAGGCTGCAAACCGAGACCAACTTCATAGGTACCCACGCTCTCGACCAGCAGGCCGAAGTTCTCAAGACTGGCATGTCGAGCCTTGGAACCATGGGCCAGATGGGTGGCGGCATGGGCGGAGGCATGAACCCCGCAGGAATGATGGCAGGCATGGCAATGGGAGGTGCTCTGGGGCAGCAGATGAGCGGCATGATGAACCAGATGGGCCAGAATATGCAGATGGGCATGCAGCAGCCTCCAGCGATGCCACAATCGATGTATTTCGTAAATATCAACAACCAGCAGGCAGGTCCTTTCTCAGTGCAACAGCTCATTCCGATGGTACAGAGCGGACAAGTGACGGCACAGAGCTATGTATGGAAACAAGGCATGCCACAATGGGTGCATGCGGGACAAGTCCAGGAGCTGCAAACTCTCTTTGCTCCCGCTATGCCACCAATGCCTCAAATGCCCGAATGAGTTGATACCTTCTTGTAGTACAAAAACAACTATTCATAAATCAAGCAGAAATGGGTTTTTTATTAGATATTGCCAAAGACTTCATTGAGGATGCCACCGAAGAACTCACCAGTGGCAGAAGGATAGCCAGAACTGCCGGGGACATAGGTACTGCTGTAGCGGCAGGACTGGCAGGGGCGGCCATGATACGGGGAATGAACAAGAACCAGCCCTATCCCTCGCCCACGGCTTACCAGCAAAGTATGCCGCAGGCTACTCCACCGCCAGTGCCAGCGGTAAGCCCCACAACACCAGCAGCACCCATTTTCTCGTTCTATGCTATCATCGAGGGAGTGAAGCACGGACCATATAATGAGGTGCAGTTCAAACGGTTGGTAGATAACGACCTTGCCGACGCTAACACCATGGTGTGGAAAGAAGGCATGGCCGAGTGGAAGCCGGCAGCGCAGGTGAAAATGATGGAACACATCTTCTCGCCACAGAGCACAGGGCAACCAGCGCAACAGCCTGCTCCCGCCGCACCGCAAATGCCACCATCGAAGGCCTA
>CALAVD010000305.1 GCA_937892085.1 uncultured Prevotellaceae bacterium | reverse complement strand
ATGCCGCAGCCACAATCTCGCCCATGTTCCACAATTTGTCGCGCCAGGGCTCGTTGAGGTGGCGTTCATGCAGGCGTATGGCAATCTCGTTGGCGAGTGAGCGTCCCACGCACGAGACCTCAAGGCTGTGTGTCAGTCGGTTGTGAACGAAGATGCTGCCAGGCAGCGGGAAAACTTGCGTCTTGTTTTGTAACCTTCTGAAGGGTGACGAGAAAATAAGGCGGTCGTAGTCTCGCTCAAAGTCGCTGCGCACTCCGTCTTTGCTGTCCTTGTAATGCTCCAATCCTAACCTTGTGTCACAAATCAGTCGTTCCCAGTTCATTCTTGATGCCATAGTAGGTGGTTTTTAAATTAATGTGCAAATTTAGTGATTTATTTTGAAAAAAATGTGATGTTTCACAATTATTGCTTACCTTTGTGGGTTGTTAGATAATGTTTTGAGTTTTAAAGACCAATAAAATAACTGTTATGAATCAAGCGAAATTATTGATGAAGCACGCGTTTGTCCTCGACGTGTTGTGCCTGCTGTTGTGCCTTGCGCTACTTTTCTTAGGCACAAAGGACGTGATACCTTACTGGATTCTTGCCATTGGCGCCGTGATAGCTTTAATAGCTCTTGTGGCATCGGTGTGCTTGTTTGTTAAGGCTCGAAAGATCGACCGGGCCGAGAGTCGTCGCATCGAAGAAGAAATTTTGGAGAACGCTGCCAAAGAAGATGCCGTTGACAAAGCTATTGAAGATGGCGATATCGTTGATGAGCAAACCAACGAACAAGCCGACTACAAACCCGACGACGAGCAATGACACGCCTTGTTTCCTGGAATGTGAACGGACTTCGTGCCGTGGTGGGCAAAGACTTCACCGAGAGTTTCAAGAAGCTCGAAGCGGACTTCTTCTGCCTTCAAGAAACTAAGATGCAGGCGGGACAGCTCGACTTGGAGTTTGACGGCTACCGCAGCTATTGGAACTATGCCGACAAGAAAGGCTATTCAGGCACAGCGATATATGCTCGCCAGGAACCGCTGAGTGTGACTTTGGGAATCGGCATTGACGAGCACGACCATGAGGGACGTGTCATCACCCTTGAGATGGAGAAATTCTATCTCGTGAATGTGTATGTGCCTAATAGTCAAGATGGATTGAAGCGCCTTGACTACCGCATGAGGTGGGAAGACGATTTCAGGGCTTACCTGCTTAAGCTTAACGAGAAGAAGCCTGTGGTAGTGTGTGGCGACCTCAATGTGGCACATCAAGAGATAGACCTCAAGAACCCGAAGAGCAACCGCAAGAATGCAGGCTTCACCGACGAGGAACGTGAGAAGATGACCACCTTGCTTGACGCTGGCTTTACCGACAGTTGGCGACACTTCAACCCCGATGTAGAGGGTGTGTATTCATGGTGGAGTTACCGTTTCAAGGCTCGCGAGAAGAACGCAGGTTGGCGCATCGATTATTTCCTTGTGAGCAATGATGCCCGCGACAAAATGGTTGACGCCAAAATTCACACCGAGATTTTTGGTAGTGACCATTGCCCGGTGGAATTGGATATTGAGTTCTGAGTTGTCAGTTTTAAAATTTAAGTTTAAGGTAAGGAAATGAATATAGACTTGAGTTCTCACATAAAGCTTGAGCAAGTGTCGAAACGATGCTATCGCCCTGAGAGTGAGGTTGAACTTATATCTCTAACGAGATATGAGAAGGTGCAAACCGAGGTGCTTGAGACACCCGTTGATGGCGCTGTGTTTGCGGCTCATGAGGTGGCTCTCACTATTGAGCAATGTGTGCGAGAAAAAGGGCGCTGCGTGCTTGGACTTGGTGCAGGCCGCTGCGCTATGGACGTGTATGGCGAGCTGGTGAAGCTGTATTTTGCCGACAAGGTGAGCTTTAACAACGTCATAGTCTTCAACATGACCGAGTTGGGACTCGGTGTCCCCGTTGATGACGGGCAAAGCACTCTCAAGCGCTTGTGTGACGGATTTCTCAATAAAGTGGATATCTCTCCTGAAAACATCCACACCTTCAGCAGTGAAGCCACTAAGGAGAATGTGTTCAAGCTGTGTAAGGCCTACGAGACTGAGATTGACGAGTATGGCGGTCTCGACTTGGTGGTGTGCGAGCTCACCAAGAACGGTGGCCTGGCGTTTAACGAAGCTGGCTCAACGAGTATGTCATCGTGCCGACTGGTGTCGCTCACTGGAGAAATTCGCACACGCATCGCCGACAGTTACCAGTGTGAACAGTCGCCAAAGACTGCTGTGACGCTTGGCATCAGCAACATTCTTAACGCCCGCAAAATAATAAGCACAGCATGGGGAGAGGGTAGCGCTAAGGCAGTGTTCAACACTATTGAGGGTAATATCACCGACCAGTATCCTGCCTCGTTCTTGCAGATGCATCACAACGTGCAGTTGGTGATTGACCTTGACGCTGCGTCTAACCTCACACGCATCAACTATCCATGGAAGGTGACCTCTTGCGAATGGAATCGCACCTTGCTGCGTCGTGCTCTTGTGTGGCTGAGCAGGCAAACTGGCAAACCCATTCTCAAGCTCACTAATAAAGACTACAATGACTATGGCTTAAGCGAGCTGGTGGCTGTGTATGGCTCGGGCTATAATGTGAATATTAAGATTTTTAACGACTTGCAGCACACGATTACTGGCTGGCCTGGCGGCAAGCCCAATGCCGACGACACCTACCGCCCCGAGCGTGCCGAGCCTTATCCTAAGCGAGTTCTGGCTTTCAGTTCGCATCCCGATGATGTGACGCTCTCGATGGGAGGCACGTTGCGCCGTCTTGTTGAGCAAGGTCATGAGGTGCATGTGGTGTTCCTCACTTCGGGCGACGTGATGGTCAGCGATGAGGATTTGCGGCGTTATGTTATGGTTGCCGAGCGATTGGCTCAAAAAATGGGATATTTTAGCGAGCAGCAACGCAGTGTTGTCGAGAAAATCATGACAAGCCTCAATAGTAAGACCCCTGGCGACCCAGATATCGCCGAGGTGCGGCAAGTTAAGGGAGAAGTTTTTGTGTGCGAAGGTATAACAAGCTGTAGATACTTAGGTGTCAAAGAGGAAAATGTGCATGAAATGGCGCTGCCATTCTATGCTGATGTGCCCTTTGACAAGAGACGCATCGGTGAGAACGATGTGTTGCCTGTCAAGGAGCTGATAGAGAAGATTCAACCGCACCAAATTTTCTTTGCCGATGACCTTAGTGACCCATACGGCACTCACGAGCCTGCCGCCAATGTTGTGCTCGCCGCCATTGATGATCTGAAGAATGAGCCTTTCATGCGCGATTGCCGCGTGTGGATGTATCGCGGGATGTGGGCAGAATGGGACATAGATCACATTGAGATGGCAGTTCCCATGAGCCCTGAGGAGTTTCAGTATAAGCGCGATGCCATCCTCAAGCACCAGTCGCAAGTGCACGATGTGCCATTCATTGACCCCGAGGATGAAGACCTCAACTGGCAACGATGCCTTAAGCGCAACCAAGAAACTGCCGAGCTCTACAGCCGCTTAGGTCTCGCCAGCTACGAAGCGATAGAGGCCTTTGTGCAGTATCGACTTCCGTAATGCGCAACAGGCAGCTTCGCTTATAGCAATATCAAACAACCAAAACAACATCTTAACAACTTGTAGGCAACAAAAATTGTTGTGACACGTTGTGGCTATGTTGTTTTGGTTGTTTTTATATAACGGTGGGAGAGTCATCCCTGTAAATTGTTAATAACTTATTGAGGAAATATTTTGCTGATGGGAATGTTTTGATGTAACTTTACACACTCAAAACGTGGAACGATGAGCTTTCATATAGTTTCCACTTTCTCCTTAAACACTTAAAACTTAACACATATATATGATTCCCTTTGTTCATCTTCATGTTCACTCACAATATTCGTTGCTCGATGGTCAAGCGCCCGTCAAGGGTATTGTTGACAAAGCGATTGCCAACGGTATGCGCGGTGTGGCGCTTACCGACCACGGCAATATGTTTGGCATCAAAGAGCTGCACGACTACGTAAATAAGAAAAATGCCGACGCTACCAGCGCCATTAAGGAGATTAAGCAAAAGCTCGAAGAAGAGCAGGCTAAGGAAATGCCCGATGTGGATGTCATCGCCAATCTCAAGATTGACTTGAGAGCCCAAGAGAGCAAGATTTTCAAGCCCATCTTTGGCTGCGAAGCCTACGTTGCCAATACCGACATGCACACCCACACCGACAAGCGCGACATAGGCCGCCACCTTATCTTGCTCGCCAAGAATCTGCAGGGCTATCACAACCTTGTCAAGATTGTGTCGAAAGCCTGGACCGATGGCATGTATAGCCATCCTCGCACCGACCACAACGAACTTGCTGCACATCATGAGGGAGTGATCTGCTGCTCGGCATGTCTCGGTGGCGAGGTGCCTCAACTCATAATGAGCGGCGACATCAATGGCGCCCGCGAGGTGATTAAGTGGTATAAGGGGGTGTTCGGTGACGACTATTACCTTGAGCTACAACGCCACAAAGCCACCGTTCCTAATGCCAATCACGAGACATTCCAGAGACAGCAGGAGGTCAACGAGGTGCTGTTGCAGCTTAGCAAAGAGCTGGGTGTGAAAGTGATATGCAGTAACGATTCCCACTTCCTCAACGAAGACGACGCCGATGCCCATGAACGCTTAGTACTGCTCTCTACCGGTAAGCGCATGAGCGATGAGCACACTCTGCTCTACACCAAGCAGGAGTGGTTTAAGACGCAGGAGGAAATGAACGAACTCTTTGCCGATGTTCCCGAGGCGTTGCAGAACACAACCGAAATTCTCGACAAAGTGGAGATTTATTCTATCAATCACCCGCCCATCCTTCCCGATTTCCCGTTGCCCGATGGCTTTGACAACGAAGACGACTACTTGCGTTATCTCGTCTATGAGGGCGCTAAGGAGCGATGGCCCGACATGGACGACGAGCATCGTGAGCGCATCGACTTTGAGTTGGATACCATCAAGAAAATGGGATTTCCTGGCTATTTCTTGATTGTGCAGGACTACATCCGTGTGGCACCATCTTTAGGATGCTCGGTGGGACCAGGACGTGGCTCTGCGGCAGGGTCGGCAGTGGCTTATTGCTTGGGGATTACTAAGATTGACCCAATTAAATATGACTTGCTGTTTGAGCGTTTCTTGAACCCTGACCGCATCTCGTTGCCCGATATTGATGTGGATTTCGACGACGACGGGCGTGCCGCTGTGCTCAAGTATGTGACCGAGAAATATGGTGCCGAGAAGGTTGCTCACATCATCACCTACGGAACGATGGCTGCCAAGATGGCGATAAAAGATGTGGCTCGCGTTCACGACCTGCCCATTCCCGAGAGCAACCGCTTGGCAAACTTCATCCCTTCTCGTCCTAACGATATGCCTGAGGACGAGAAAGGCAAGAACTATAAAATCACTATCAAGAACTGCCTGAAGTGCTTCCCCGAATTCAGGGCTGAGCTCGACAATCCCAACCCCATTGTTGGCGACACCATCAGGTTTGCCGAGAAGCTTGAGGGCAACGTGCGTGGCACAGGCGTTCACGCTTGCGGTGTGATTATAGGCCGTGACGATATCACCGATTGGGTGCCAGTGAGCACAGCCGTCGATAAAGAAGACAAAGATGGTGCCCGCTTAGTCGTGACACAATATGAGGGCAGTGTGATAGAGGAAACGGGTCTTATCAAGATGGACTTCTTGGGGCTTAAAACGCTGTCAATCATCAAAGATGCCCTTGCCAACATCAAGCAGACTCATGGCATAGACATCGATATCGAGAAGATTCCTATCGATGACCCTAAAACCTACCAATTATATTGCGAAGGCAAGACCACAGGAACATTCCAGTTTGAGTCGGCAGGAATGCAGAAGTACCTCATCGAACTCCAGCCGAGCACTTTCGAGGATCTGATTGCTATGAACGCCCTCTATCGCCCAGGCCCAATGGCTTATATCCCACAGTTTATTGCACGCAAGCATGGCCGTGAGCCTATCACCTACGACTTCCCCGAAATGGAGAAATACCTCAAGGACACCTATGGCATCACGGTTTATCAAGAGCAGGTGATGCTTTTGTCGCGACTGCTTGCAGGATTCTCCCGTGGCGAGAGTGACGTGCTTCGCAAGGCGATGGGAAAGAAGCAGAAAGACAAGCTCGACAAACTCAAACCCAAATTCCTCAAGGGTGGCGAAGAGCGTGGCCACGACACCAAGACCCTTGAGAAGATTTGGAGCGACTGGGAAGCTTTTGCGTCTTATGCCTTCAACAAGAGCCATGCCACCTGCTATAGTTGGGTGGCCTATCAAACTGCCTATCTTAAAGCTAATTACCCCAGTGAATATATGGCTGCTGTTCTCAGCCGCTCGGGTGATGTGGAGAAGATGACCAAGTTCATGGACGAGTGCAAAGCCATCGGTGTAAAGGTGAAAGGACCCGACATTAACGAAAGTTTCAAGTCGTTTAGTGCCAATAAGGATGGCGTAATTCGTTTTGGACTCAGCGGCATTAAAGGCTTTGGCTCAAACTCGGTAGATGCTATCATCAATGAGCGTGAGAAGAACGGCCCCTACAAAGACATCTATGATTTGGTAGAACGAGTTAATCTCTCAGCGTGCAACCGGCGAGCAGTCGAGGCGCTGGCATTGTCGGGGGCTTTCGACAGCTTTGGCGTGCAGCGTGAGGCATTTTTCGAGAAAAACACCAAGGGCGAGGACTTCAGCGAGGTGCTCGTGAGATATGGACAACAATATCAGGTAGATAAGAGTAGTCAGGTAAATAGCCTCTTTGGTGACATGATGGACTCTTTCACATCTAAGCCTCCCATTCCTAAAGCCGAGCCCTGGCCCAACATGGAACGGTTGTCACGTGAGCGCGAACTGGTGGGCATCTATCTCTCGGCGCATCCGCTCGACCCATTTTTCATGGAGATGCGATTTGGTTGCAACTCCACCATCAATAATTTCGTCGAGACCGGTGAGAGCCATCTGGGGCACGAGTATGTGCTGGGTGGAGTGGTGACCGATTACACCGAGCGTCCGTCGAAACGCGGCAACAACTTCGGTATTCTCAAGATTGAGGACAAGACCGGCAGCACCGAGTTTATGCTTTTTGATAAGGTGTTTACCGAGTATCGTAATTATTGCATTCCTGGCACGGCTATTGCAGTGAGATGTAGATACGAGATGAGCCGGTTTAATAACAAGGTGTCGCTTAGAGTTGGTAGTATCGCTTTCCTTAAGGACCTCAAAGGAAAAATGGTTCAGAATATCATTATCAACCTAAACGAGAAGCAGTTGCAGTTCAGCGACATCATTAAGGAGCAACTTAAAGCGAAGTCCGATACTAAGTGTGGACTCAAATTTATGATTCATGACTTGGATACCAACCGATATGTTGAATTGCAGTCGAAGTTTAAAATTCCGCTTACTCGTGAGTTTATTGAGCAACTTGAAGAATTACAAATTAAATATAAAGTAGAAGTTTAATTATCGTTTAGTGGATTTTGTGACATTATGTCAGAGAATTATTTGCTGGACAAAAAAGAAAAAACACAATTATGGCAAAAGAATTTAACGACAACAACATCAATGAGATTATCCAATCGGGAAAACCCGTAGTGGTAGATTTTTGGGCTGAGTGGTGCGGACCATGCAAAGCCGTGTCGCCCATTGTTGATGAACTGGCGAAGGAATTTGAGGGTAGAGTTGAGATTGGGAAGTACGACGTTGACGAAGGCGGTGACTTCATGGCAGAGTACGGCATCCGCAACATCCCCACCATCCTCTTCTTCAAGAATGGCGAGGTGGCCGACAAGATCGTCGGTG
>CALAVD010000304.1 GCA_937892085.1 uncultured Prevotellaceae bacterium | reverse complement strand
AAGACATTACCAAAGTTCTCTCCAGGTCGTAACGCAGTGGGTGATCCAGTACGTGTATGGTACACTCTGCCAATCACCTTCAAACTGCAAGGCGTGAACTAATCTCAGCTATTTCACAACAAATTGAAATACTCTTCAAAAAAGCCATAGAGCACATGCTTCTGTGGCTTTTTTGTTTTTTTATATCAAAATCTTGTGGCAAGATAATATATTTTGCTTAATTTTGCCATATAAAAATCACAAACACATGAATTGTCCCAACTGCGGCACTCAACTCACGGCCACCGACACATATTGCTCCTTTTGTGGTGCACGAGTCTATCATCAGCCCATAGTAAGTCAACAGTCTCAAAATCCCGATTCCAGCCAGAGCCGCTGGCAAGCCCCCACACCGCCAAAAAAAGACGACGATCCCAAGAAGAATATTCGCGCTTTGCTGCTATCGATATTGGGAATTGTAGTCGCCATCACTCTTGCGGCGGGCATCTTCAGCTATATCAACGACCGCAATGAGGAAACGCTATGGGAAGACTGTGTCTCGAAACAGCAAATCGACGACCTAAGGACTTATATCGACAAGTATCCTGATGGAGAACATTTTGAGGAAGCCAAAGAAATGCTTAACCGACTTGTGCGTGACAAGGATGATTGGGATCAGGCACGTGCGAGCAACGACGAGGATCACCTGCGCTCCTACATCAGAAACCACCCTACCAGCGACCACCTTGAAGAAGCTCATGAACTCCTTGACGATGTGGTGTGGAATAATATTATAGTCAAGAACACTAAGGATGCCTTCGAGAGTTATATCAAGGAATTTCCTGATGGAAAACATATTGCTGACGCTCGGAGCCATTTTGATGAAAAGCGCCTTGCTGAACTCACTATTGACGAACAAGATAACGTGATAAGTTCAATCCATAATTTTTTGTTAGGGCTTGAAGAATGGGATGAGAACCTCATGCTCACCACCTGCAACTTGCAAATGTCAAACTTCATGGGTAAACCCAACGCTTCAATCAGTGATGTAGGAGATTATTATGCCGCTTTTCGTGAGAGCAATATTGATTCCATAGGTTTCTCTGATTTGAATGCTGATGTGAGAAAGGTGATAAAGAATGACAAGAGGGCAGAATATAAGGTAGTGTTCACGACAACACGCAAGATGCGCCGTGAAGGTGCCGAGATAGAGGAAGTTTCCTCAATGAAAGGCCAAGCCTTGCTCGACGATCGTTTTCGTTTTAATGAATTAACAATGGACAAAGTCACGCAGTAGTTTTTTCTGTTAAGATTTTATAATATGTTGATAGGTTTGGGGCGGTCTATCTATTTTTTTAGTACTTTTACAAGTTAAAAATTAATTGTTGGCAGTATTTTTGCAAATTGCATTAAACAAATCAACGATTGGTAGGTCTAAGGTACAAATTTAAGAAATTGAGAAGATATGCAGTTTGGCGCTTCTAAAATGTTTAAAGTTATCAGAATACTCTTCGGAGCATTTATGATTATGGTATATTTAGGTATGGCTTACCTGTTATTTATCAACTTTTTTAAATGGAATACAGAGCCTTGGCTCTCGCTGCGATATGTTTTCGCAATCGTTCTTGCCCTTTATGGCATCTATCGTTGCTACAGGCAGATAAAAGGTACCGATTATTATCGCCTGAAAGATATGGAGGAGAGATTCGACAGATATAACAAAACACAAGACAATCATGAGAGTAAATAATTTTTTATATTGCATCGCATTAATTGCCATTGTAGGCATCACTATCACTTCTTGTAGCGGTTGCGGCAGTAATACCAACAAAGAATATGCCAGCAATTTGTCTAAAGTGATATGCGACGAGTCGTTCAAGAATATTCTTGACGAAGAGATTCAAGTTTTTGAGTATCAATATAAAGACAAGAATGTTAGTGTTTTGCCGCTCTACCTTGATGAGTCATCTGCTCTTGACTCGTTGCTCGACGGAAAGGTCAATGTGATTATCACTTATCGCGATCTCACCTTGAACCAAAAGAAGATTCTGAAAGGTCAAAACCGAGCATTTCGTTCCAAGCGTATAGCTGTTGACGCTATCGCCCTCATAGTCAATAAAGATAATGATATTGATTACCTGTCGATGAACGACATTCGCGACATTTTAACCGGCAAGTTAACGAAATGGGGACAAGTCTATCCCACAAAAATGAAAGACGCACCCATCAATGTCGTTTTTGACCGTAATGGCTCGGGAGTTGTTCATTATATGAAGGAGAAGTTTAACAATGGTAAAGATTTCCCAATAGAGTATTTTGCTCAAGGCAGTTCACAAGCGGTTTTTGACTTGGTTGAGAAAGATAAAAATGCAATAGGTATTATCGGCGTTAGCTGGATTACCGACGACATGAAATCAACAGTAAAGCCTATTGAGGAACGTTACGCTGACCTCGAACAATCCGGTCAAGTAGAGGGCACAACCTTCACTGACAAAATTAAAGTGTTAGGAGTAAGGAAAGAAGACGTGATAAAAGATTATAAGCCGTACCAGCAATACATCTACGACGGCAACTATCCTCTTACAAGAGAGATATTTGCGATAGATGCTTCTGGTCTTGGCACCACCGACCACAACTTCTTCGTATTCATCACAAGTAACATAGGACAGAAAATAATACTCCAAACAGGCATCTCACCAGCTGGTGTTCCAGTGAGAATCGTCAATGTGGGAGGAGAATAAATTGACAACAATATAATAACCATTAAATATTTACAGAAATGAAAGCTAAATTCTTTTTCGCATCCATGCTCATTGCATGCGCAGCCTTGATGGTTAACGCACAAGGCTACAAAGATGGTATCGATTTCTACAAGATTGGTAAGCTTGACGATGCTCAAGAACTTCTTGAAAGAAATCTTAACAATGCCGGCACCGATAAGGCCGAGGCATACTACTACCTGGGGCAAATAGCTCTTCACAATGGTGATAAAACCACTGCAAACTCTTATTTTGACAAGGGCATCCAGGCCAATGCAGCTTATGCCTTCAACTACATAGGCAAAGGCACAATTTCACTTGAGAACAAAAACATTAAGGAAGCTGAGAATTTC
>CALAVD010000303.1 GCA_937892085.1 uncultured Prevotellaceae bacterium | reverse complement strand
TGAACCTGACCGCCAACGTAACGTTGGGCGCGGGACAGACCGCTGTCGGCGCCATCTCCGGCATCGTAACCCGCATCGCCGCCGGTGTTGCCAACGTAGTCGGCATAGGACGTATAAGATATTGTACTCACGCCTTTCAGGTCGTTAACAACACTGCCGCTATTAGCGGCATTACGGTGTGCCACAGTTTTGGTCTGTGCGGTGTTGGTAACAGCAGTGCCCGAACTGCAACTAATGCACGCCAATATAAATAAAAATGATAATACTTTATTCATTATTTCCTAATGTTTTATTTCTTGGTGATTCTCCAAATTGTCCCCTCTATGAGCGAGCAGTAGATGTCGCCAGTGGTAGAATCTACCTCAAAGCCGTTGACCTCGCTACTGCCCATCGTGTAGTTGAAGAGCAACTTCCCTGTCGAGGCATCAAGCACTGCCAGCATGCCACGACGTGAGCCGGCATAGATATAGCCATCTTTCTCAAGAACGATGCAGGGAGCGTGTTCGTAGCCAAAGTTTACATCGGTGTCCCACAACTCGTGGTAATCGTCGCTCTGCGTGTCCATTGCTACTATGGTGCCGTCCATCGTCTTGGCGTAAGCGCGCTTGCCGTCAACACTAAGTCCTAAGCTCTCACGCACCTTAACTGCCGAGTCGTGATGCCGCCACAACTGCTTGCCAGTGACACGGTCAAAAGCCGTGGCATTCCTATCGGGAGCCACTATCACCACCCTACCCTCAGTCACTGCTGGCACCACATTGCCAGGACTGAACAGATTGTTGCTCTTGCCGTTGTTCCACGACCAGTTGAGAGCACCGGTCTTGCGGTCGAGCGATCGCAAGTTTGTGTCCCAAGCGCCAAAAATGATGTCGCTCTTGCCCACGTACGGCTCGGCTTGGCAATAGTTGTTGATGCTGTCATATTGCCACAGCAAGTTTCTTTTCTTCACATCCCATGCTTGGAACTTCTTGTAGCCGCCTTGATAGAGCACGCCGTCGGCTATAACGCCGTCGGCAACATAAGGTCCAGCCGCAACCACCTCGTTGAGCACCTTACCGCTCTTTTTGTTGAGCCAAATCAAGCGCTTGTCGCCAGTGGGCAGCACCACCACTTTGTCGGCAACGGCAGGACGCGAGAACAGCATGCTTTCGGTTTTGTATTCCCATTTAAGTTTGGATGTGTTTTTGTCAAGAACGCGAAGGTATCCCTGCGAGTTACCAAAGTAAATATTGTCCTTGTCAATGCCCAGTCGTGTAAAAATCGAGGCATCGTCAGCATAGACTTTCTCGATTTTGAAGCCTTCGGGTACTGTTGGTTCACTTGTGAAGTGGCTTGAAGTGCGATACTCAGTATTTATCCTATAGGCATAGCGAACATCGCGCTCCTTGCCTATGGTTTTGTTATACACATGAATCCAATTTGAATCGAGGTCCACATCGAGAATGGTGTAGCCATAGTCACCGTTGCCCATATCAAGGCAGCGCACCATCAAGCCGTTGATGCCGTCGGTCTCATACTGTCGCCAGCGGTGCCAGTGACCGTTCTGGTGAGTAACCACAGGATATTTCTTCAAGATTTCCACATAATCGCGGTAGTTGTCAAGGTCATCGAGCAGCGGGTAGTGGTTGACGCTCAGCACCTTCATGCCAGGCTTCACCATCTCGCTCAGTGTCTTGTCGAGCCATGTGAGGTCTTCCTGCTTGATGTGGCCGTCGCCCATCTTCATGAATGGGCCACAATTCATGCCTATCACCACGAGCCTGCCCACGGTAAACACAAAGCGGTCATTACCCCACAAGTCATTAAACGTCTTGCAGGCACTCTGACTCCAGTTGTTCTCATGGTTGCCAGGGATAACATATAGCGGATGCCTGATGCCATCGAGTATCGACTTCACGTTGCGAAGCTGCACGTCGCTTCCCTCATTGGTGAGGTCGCCTGTCATGAGCACTGCATCCACATCGGTGGCATTGATTTCCTCCACGGCCTCCTTGAGCTTGCCTTCATTGGCATTGCCGGGGGTGACGTGAACGTCACTTAAAATAGCAAAGGTCTGCGCCATGCCGGTAGAAGCCACCAGCAACATGGCAGTCATTAAAATAGCTCTAAAAAAAGAAATGTGTGTATTCATAATTTCAACGATAGGTTTTTAATCTTGGTAAAAACAAGTCAGGATAATATTCTAACCTGAAATTCCCCTCACTGCCAATGAGGATTATCACATCGTATTGTACCTCGCACTTAAGCTGGTAATAGTTAATATAAGCGCTTGCCGAAGCCACCATGTGACGTTTCTTGGCTTCGGTAATGGAACGCATGGGGTCATAATGCTCATCGCTGGTGCGAGTCTTCACCTCCACGATGTGAAGCATCATGCCCTGCTCCTGAGCGATGATGTCAACTTCAAGCTTTCCCATGCGCCAGTTTGTCTCACGTATGGTAAACCCCTGCCTTATAAGGAAATCTACTGCTTCACGTTCGCCTGCCTTGCCAAGCAAATTATGTTGTGCCATAACTTGAACTATTCTGTTTATATTGCAAATTTACAACTTTTTCATCAACATGCAAAGCCACTACCCCACTATTCCTAAAAAATTATTACCTTTGCACACTACTATCAGCACCTGATGCTTGTTAACTGAATTACAATTTTGCTTAAATAATGAAAATCGAATCACATCCTTTCGAGCCCTTCGTCCCTGATGGCGCTGTAGTTCTCATGCTTGGCACTTTCCCGCCTAAGCCTGAACGGTGGTCAATGGAGTTTTATTACCCCAATAAAATCAATGACATGTGGCGCATCATGGGCAGCATCTTCTATGGCAACAAGGACTACTTCTGGATTGAGGATGAAAAACGCTTTGACTTGCCTCGGCTGAAAACCTTTCTGTCAGAGAAGAAAATCGCGCTCTATGACACCGCCACGCGAGTGCGCCGACTCAAAGACAACGCCAGCGACAAGTTCCTCGACATTGTGGAGACCATCGACCTCGACTTTTTCTTCAAGAGACACCCCACAATCCGAGCCATAGTCACCGCTGGCGAGAAAGCCACCGGCGTGATAGCCGAGAAAGCTGGGGTGGAGCTGCCCAAGACCGGAGATGTGGTGCATTGCACCTGTCACGCCCACCACTTCGACCTTTACCGCATGCCATCCACATCGAGAGCTTATCCTCTCTCGCTTGAAAAGAAAGCCGAGGCCTATCGAGCAATGTTTAGGCAATTGGGTTATGAAGTGTGACAAATTCTTTATAACTTTGCAGTCGCAAATAAAGGGACAACGAAATGAACCGTAAAAAAACGATTATATTCTTACTGGCTTTGGTAGCTATAGTGCTGATGAGCGATGTGTGTGTTGCTCAAGACACAGCACAAGCCGCCGCAGCCTCCGAACCATCATGGACCGAGAAATTATACTTTTGGTTTAAGGACCACATGAATTACTGGGCCATCATCCTGCTCATGGCTATAGAAAGCTCGATAGTGCCACTGCCCAGCGAGGTG
>CALAVD010000302.1 GCA_937892085.1 uncultured Prevotellaceae bacterium | reverse complement strand
TGCTGCCGTGGTTGACGACGACGGGGCCGGCCACGCCGTTGCCGGTGGCCGTGCCGCCCTCCGCCTGGGCGAGGGTGACGGTGTACTGGTTGATGGTGAAGACCGGCGTTACGGCTATGTCGGCGCTGACGCTTGCGAAGGTACGCGTGTTGGTGGTGACGTCGTCGCTCCAGCGGGTGAAGGTATAGCCGTCGGCGGCGGTGGCGGTGAGGGTGACGTCGGTGCCGCAGGCCACAGGCGAAGCCACGTCGGCAGTGACGCTGCCGCCATCATAGCTGCCTATGCTGCTGATGGCGTAGGTGAGCTGGGCGAAGCGGGCCTCGAGGCTGACGTTGGCAGTGATGGACGTCTTGGTGTAGGGGTTGTCCGTGCTCTCGAGCACGTCGCCGTTGTACCAGCCGCTGAAGGTGTAGCAACTGGCTGCCTCGGCGGTGAAGGTGGCGCTGCCGCCGTTGGTCACGCTGGTGGTGCTGACGCTGGCGGTGCCGTGGCCGTCGTTGGTGACGGCCACGCTGTGGTTGCCGGAGCCAAACCAGGGGTAGATGGTGATGTCGTCGGTGACGGTGTAGACATAGTCTGCGGTGGTGGCGTCGGGGGCGATGAGGTCGCTGAGCGGATCGCCGAAGTTATTGGTGGCCCAGCCGAGGAACGTGTTGTACGTGCCGGTGCCGGGTTCGGCATGCAGCGTCACGGTGCTGCCGCCGGTGACTGTGACGGCTGTTGTGCCGTTGACGGTGGCGGAGCACTCGCTCTGGGCGGCGTTAGGACGGACGTTGCCGAGGGTGACGGTATAGGTGACGGGTGCAGCGAAGGTGGCCACGAAGGCGTGGTCGGTGCTGACGGTGAAGTCATAGTCGACGGGGTCGCTGGAGTTGCCGGACCACACCTCGGTCTCACCGTCGGTGATGGAGGTGAGGGTATAGCCGCTGTTGGGTGTAGCTGTGAGGGTGACGCTCTCGCCATCGTTGAAGTCGGAGGCGCCAGTGCGTGTATTGTTGGTCAGGACGGCGGTGCCGTACTCAGCCACGTTGACGCTGGCTGTGATGGTACGCGGCGTGAGCACCTGTGTGAAGAGTGCACGCACCACAGTGTCGGAGGTCACGTTGATGGTGAAGCTGGGCTCCACCCCCAGAACGGTGATGCCATCGTAGTCGACCCATGAGGAGAACTCATAGCCGGAGTTGGCTGTGGCGGTGACTGTGGCAAAACCTGCCGGACGTGTACCAAAATCACCCGTAAAAGCACCTGCATCTACCGGTATAGACTCTGTTGATACAGTATACATCGTTTCAGCAACACGGAAGAATGCTTTTATTGTTACATCTTCCGTAATATTGAAAGTGTATTCAGCATCATATGACTCAATTGAACCATCTACTTTCCAATACCTAAACTCGTATCCAGAATACGCCGTAGCCCTTACTGTCACGCTCTGATTATACGAATAATCCCCATCACCTGTTGCATATCCATACGAATCATTATTTATATCTGTAGTTAGATGTAGCGTTTGTCCCATTGCTGTAAATGGGAGCATTAACAAAACAAAGAAGGCTATGCCTATTGCTTTATGCATTTCTAAACCAAATAATTTCTTTTCCATAATTTATAAATTATTATAAGCTGTAATCAGATACAAGACGCACTGCATATCCAATTTGGTGCAGTGTTTGATTACGGGTAACATACCACGCTTCATCATCCTCGTCATATCCAAAGTAAAGATTGTATGCTTTACTTGTTAAGGAGCCATCTGAAGCCCAATAATAACCAACAGCATTATAATCATTAACGTCTATACCATTGCGATATCCTGTGACAGGGAGGAAAATTGCTCCAGCACTCTCCATCTGGGCCCACTGTTCGAGTGTGTAAGTATTTGTATTATAGCCCAAAGCCTTACCTGACGTAAAACTACATCCGTCGGGAGTCGTCCAATATGCATAATCAGTACCATTATTTATCAAAATAGCATCTGGCAAGATAACCATACCTTTATACATTCCATTAATTGTAGCCAAACCCCATGTGCCATTATCAATCAAATATTTCCATTCAGCACCTGTTAGAACGCGCCAAGATGCAGATGATACTGTTCCGTTATAATATATAGGATAGCCGCTTGATGCTGCATATCTTCCCCAGTCAGAATTTGTACCAGCTATAGTAGTTGCTTCTAAATAATCTGAATTAGTAGTACTCTTAGATTTCGGGTCATATGCAGTTTGCCCATTATTATATCCACTTGTTGCCCAACCAAAAAGATCAAAGTAATTAGAATTCAACAATTGGTCAAATATTGTTCCATTATTATATCCAACAGCATCGTATTGATTAGGTGCAAAACGCCACGCTAGCGGTTTTTTTGCTTGCAAATTACCAGAAGAAAATCTTACAACAGAAGACGAACTAACCATAAACAGGGAATTACTAGCACCATCCACGTCGAACGGCGAGACGCGGGTCTTGCCGACGGTGTAGACATAGCCCTTTTGGAGGGTGACGCGGCCGGATGTCTTGAACTTGTAGATGTCGCTGCTGGCACTGTATTTCCACTTGAAGAAGAGCTGTGTGCTCACGCCGGAGCCTTTGATAGGCACGGCCACATAGTAGGCATCCACGCCGCCATCGGTGTGCATCTGCAGGTACTCACCGGCGTTCTCGCTACTGACACCGGCAAGGTAGTTGCTGCCTGTGATGGTGACAGCGCCGTCGTCGCCAATAGCTATATCGCCAGACTTGGGAATGGTGTTGGCCGTGAAGCCTACATAGACGTAATCCATAGTCTCATCTGCCGGGAAGCGCAGTATGCAGCAGCCGGGGTGGAGGGTCAGCAGCGAATCGTCGGTGCTGCCGGCGAGGATGACACCCGTGACGTCGGCATTGGCCACCTGGCCAGTGATGTTCGAGCTGTAGTTGAAGTTGTAGTGGGGGCCGGAGCCGGAGATGCCCATGCCCGGGTTGTTGTAGACCATATAGAAGTTGGCAGCCTCCACGTCGTTGCCGTCGTCGTCCTTGTCCCAACTGTAGTTAGCGACTTCCCAGTTGTAGCGGTTGTAAAAACCACCAACATTAGGTGTGATGCTCAGTCGATTGTGGTTGACGATGGTGTAGCCGAGTTGCACGCTCGCCATGATGTGTGTGGCATTGCTTGAGCTGTTGCCTTGCAGCGGACGTCCCTCGGCATCGGGTGCGACGTTGAAGATATTGTCGTTGCGGTAGGAGGGTTGCCCAAACGCCACATCGGTCTTGAATCTCAGTCGCTTAAAGCCGCCAGTGAGACCCACATGAAACATGAAGCTGCCGCCGAAGTTGTCGCGCAGCGAGCCAGTGGGGGAGTCGTAGCCGACGCCTGCATACACGCCATAGCAGCCCTGCATGGCAGTGACGTGTGGCACCTGTGGCGTGCCCACGTCGAGCAGCTGCTTCTCGATGTTGTCTTCCCAGCTTGCCACAGCAGCCTCAAGGGTGCCGTTCTTGGTCTCCTGGGCTATCTGCCTTGCACGCTGATAGTACAGGTCTTGGTAGTGCTTCAGGCGTCGCTCAACGGTGGCACCGTCGATGCCGGTGTTGATTTCTTCCTGAAGGTTGCGGCGCATGAGTTCGAGCAGGTCGAACTGCAACTGGTGGTAGCGCAGTCGCTCAGGGGTGCTTTGCGCAGTGCTCGTTGCCGAGGCGTTGCGGTGCATGATGGCGCGAGCCTCGAGGCGCACGCTCGAAGTGGCATTCCCGCCATTTTCCATCGGCGTGGCGCTAAGCTCCACCTCCAGCCGTGATGCCTCGCTCGAAGTGGGTGGCAGCAGTTGGTGGAAGTCGCTCCACGCGAGCGGTCCTTCGCTCCACAGCTTGATGTCGTCGTTGCCACCTGCAACGGCTGGCAGCACACACATAGCAACCGCCAGCAATATCAGTTGAAATCTCTTAGTCATAGCATATAATTTTATCATAAAAACGAAAAAACCCACAAGAATATTATAAATCCCGAAATTTGAAGATAAAAGTGAAGAAAAAAGAACCGTCCCCTTTTCTTCAAAAGTGTCAAAAAAATGAAGAAATCCCCATGTTTTGCTTTTGGGATGCAAACATAGGGCTTTCTTCTCTTTTTTTGATTTTTTTAGAATGGTGGTCTGCCGCCGCCAGGACGACCGCCGCCGGGAGGTGGTCCACCAGGTCCGCGGGATTCACCAGGTCCGCGGAACTCGTTCTTGTTCTCAGGTTCTTGACCCTTGGCGAATGTAGAGAAGCGGTAGGTGAAAGTGAGCATTCCATATCGCCCGAGCGAGTTGTAGATGGCATCTTGGATATAGCTTGCCGTCTGTGTGCGGTTGATGTTCTTCTGCTGTCCCAGGATGTCGTACACCGAAATCTGCACCGATGCCTCCTTGTTGCGCAGGAACTGGTAGGCTACCGAGCCGTTCCAAATCCACTGGCTGGTGTTGTAGCCTGTGCTGTAACCCGACGATGTGCTGAAGTTGAGGTCGGTGCTGATTACCAGTCCGAAGGGTGCCGAGTAGGTTCCGTTGAACATGGCTCCCCATGTGTGCACGTTGCGGTCGCGGCTGGTCTGCATGGAGTTGTGTGTGAGCTGGTAGCCGTAGCGTGGTCTCAGCTCCAGGTCGAAGAGTGCCGTGCGGTAGGCGAGTCCTGGAGCGATGTTCAGGTTCAGCCCGGTGCTGGCGTTGAGCTGATTGTCGGTGTAGCCCTTGTCGTGCGAGAGTCGCGCGAAGATGTTGCTGGTGAAGAACCATGCCTTGCTTGCGCTGAAGGGGAAGCTCACCATGTTCATCGCCATTGCGTCCCACACGCCGTTGATGTTGGTGTAGGTGGTGGTCTGTCCACCGGTGGTGGGGTCGTTGGTGATGGTGGAGATGATGCTGTTTTGTGCCACGTTCACGTTCATCATAGCCATGATGCTGCGCTGGTTGTCTTGGTTGAAATCGCTGAAGCGCAGGTTGATGCGATGGTCGAAAGTGGGCTTCAGGTCAGGGTTACCAATGACGATGTTCAGCGGGTTGCTCTCGTCGGCAACGGGCTGCAACTGCGCGATGCTCGGCTGGCTGCTGCGCAGGCGGTAGTCAAACGCTAAGTTGCGTGTCTTGGTGAACTTGTAGCGAATGCGTGCGAAGGGAGCGAAGCTCCATGCCCATCGAGCGGGGATGTTGCGTGCGCTGTTGATGAGGTCGGTGCTCTTCGACATGGCGGAGTTTACCGAGAACCCCACGTTGAGGTTCATCGCCTTGGTAACTTTTTGGTAGCCAATCTGGAACTCTTGGTTGAAGAACTTGTTGCGGAAGTTGTTGCTCAGGTTCTCGTTGAAGGTGCGGTCGAGCTCATCGCCCAGCTCCACGTCGATAATCTCGCTCAGCAGAGTAGCGTCTTGCAGAGCGTAGGCACCGTAGGTGTCGGTTATCATCTCTCGCATGGTGGGGTTGAGCACAATGCCCATCATCACGTCGTTTTGGGTGACTTGTGGCACTGGCAGCACCTCGTTGCCATAGCGTGTGATGTCATACACGCTCTTGTTGGCCTTTGCCACACTGTAGTTGGCGCTGTAAGATAATGTGAGGAACTGCGCTTTTTTCACGTCGCCGAGCGGTTCGGTCCAGCTCAGTCGTCCGTTCACGCGGTTGGTCTTGCGCAGGTTGTCATACACTTGGTCGATAGTTTCTTCCTCATTCTTGAGGTAGTAGTTGTTGAGGGTGTAGGTGTTGCCGTCCTCGTCGATGTTGCTGTAGTTATAATTGACGAAGAGGCTGTAGCTGCGTCCCGGGTGATACTTGAACTTGTGATTGTAGATGAAACGTCCTCCAAATTCATAGCTCTTGCCGTGGTTGTCGTAGTAGCTGAGGCTGCGGTTCACTGGGGTGCGCATGGCGTCGCCGGCGCGCGTCATGGAGGTGTCGCTACTCTCGCTGTGCGAGAAGTTGAACGAGAAGTTTGGCCTGAAGTCGATGGTGTTGCACGAGTCCACCTCCCACTTGAGGCGGAAGTTGCCGCGGATGTTGTGAGTCTTGTCGAGGGCCATCGAGAAGGCGTCGCGGTAGCTGGTGGAGTCGTTGAAGATGTTCTGGCGGCTGGTGCCGGTGCGGGTGTCGCGGCTGGTGTGAGAGTAGGTCACGTCGCCGCCAATGCGCAGGTGCTCGTCTTCTTTCGAGCCCACGTTGAAGTTCACTCCAAGCATCTGCGAGGTGGTGATGCCTCGGTCGCCACCGAAGCGTCGGAATCGTGATGCGCCACCGTCGGTGAAGCCCACGTTGTTGGTGTTGTTGGCGTTGCCGGTAAAGGTGAACTGGTTGCCGTTGTTGAAATAGTTGGCAATGACGTTGCCCACATATCGCTTGTCGGTGCCATAGCCGGCGGTGACGGTTCCAAACCAGCCGTTGTTCATGCCTTTCTTCACGGTGAGGTTGATTACCGTCTCGTCCTCGCCGTCATCCACGCCTGTGAGTCGCGCCAGGTCGCTCTTGCGGTCGATAACCTGCAGCTTGTTGATTATGTCGGCGGGGATGTTCTTCGATGCCATGGTGGGGTCGTCGCTGAAGAACTCCTTACCATCGACGAGGATTTTCTTCACCTCCTTGCCGTTGGCAGTGATTTTGCCGTCGCTGCTCACCTCCACGCCCGGCATACGCTTCAAGAGGTCTTCGACCACGGCGTTGGCCTGCGTCTTGTAGGTGTCGGCGTTATATTCTATGGTGTCCTCCTTGACGGTGATAGGTGTCTTGACGCCCATCACCACGGTCTCCTTAAGCACCACGGTGTTCTGTGAGAGGGCTATCATGCCCATGTTCACGTCGCGCCCGTCGTCTCCAATGTTCACGCGCTTGACGGTGTTGTCATAGCCTATGTAGCTGCACTTGAGGTAGTAGTGACCCGGTTCCACGTTTTCGAGATTGAACACTCCGTTAAAGTCGGTGACGGTGCTGGTGACGTAGGTGCTGTCCTTGTCGATTTTAAGCAGCGCCACATTGGCCTGCATCAGCTCGGTGGTGTCTTTAGCGTCCACCAGGATGCCGTTGATTACCGTGCCACTGGCGTTGCCAGTAAACAATGCTATCAACGCTGTTGCAAGAAATAGTATTTTTGAAAAATTCGCCATTATAATAATGATTTAGTTTGGTTCAAATTCAACATTTCATAAAACTCACGCTGCAAAGATATATTAATAATAAGTAGTCACCAAAAATAATATACAATCACACACTTTTTATAGATAAAACGAGAATTCCCATTCTTTATGGTCATGAGGTCGTTGCACGAAAGAATTACGTTAAATTATAACGTCTTTAACCAGTGAGAGAATAATTCTCGACATGGCACGTTATCGTGATTTATTAATGTTGCTCATGGTTGTTGCCAACTGGTAATTTTGCCGCATCATTCAACGAAATAAACTATGGAAAACATCAATCAATTCTACAACCTTACCGAGAGCGAGATGCTTGACCTGTGGAAACAGATCTTGCACCTGGAAACACCGCGTCGCGACTGCACTGTGGAGTGGGACGACGGCATCGACCTCGACGCTCTGCTTCTCACACACATCAAGCAGTGGTATGCCCACCAGTTGAACACCGCTCCGGCAAAGCTGCTGCCCATCGAGGACTTGGCATCACAAGTACCCATCAACACCCGCAACGGCATAGTGGTCGCCACCGTGCCCGAGCAGAGCGTGCGCCCCGTGGAGTGGAAACTGGCCGAGTGGCAGCGCAGCGTCACCGAGTTTCTTGACCCCTGCAGCCACGAGGCGATGCTACAGCTCAACGAGTGGACGCGCGGCGGCGCCAGCGACCCTGCCATTATAGACTATGGCTTCCAGATGCTCATGATGAGCACCGCGGGAGGCTCGCCGCAACTCGAGCGCGACCGCTGCGTAGTGCGTCCCGCCGCCGGCACCTACCGCTTCCACAGCGAGCTGCTGAGCACCATCCCCCAGTGGGATTCAGCAACAAGCTGACGGACTTATGAGCTGACCAGTTGACAAGGAATGCCCCCAAAAAATGGAAAAACGGACAAAAATGGTCAAAAAAACCTTGGAAAAACGGACAAAATACTATAATTTTGCCATGAAAAAATGGCATAATTATGGTTAATAGAAAGATTAACAAATATTTAGTTGATTTTTTTGAAAAATCAAAAACCGCTCTACTTTTGACAGGCGCAAGGCAAGTGGGAAAAACTTTCTCTATCAGGCAATTTGGGCTGTCACACTACGAATGTTTTTTAGAATTGAACTTTGCTGAAAACCCTTCGGCAGCCGAAGCTGTTGCAAAGTCCACTAATGCCAACGACTTGCTGATGAGATTGTCGTTGTTATCAAATAAACTCCTGCTTCCTGGCAAAACGTTAATATTCTTTGATGAAGTTCAAGAATGTCCTGAGATTATTACCGCCATAAAATTTCTTGTTGAGGACGGTCGCTTCCATTACATTTTGAGTGGTTCTTTATTAGGTGTTGATTTAGGCGACATACGCTCGCTTCCTGTTGGCTACATGACTATTAAAGAGATGTTTCCACTTGATTTTGAGGAATTTATTAAAGCTTTAGGCGTAAGTGATGAGATTATAGATTCATTAGAATATTGCTGGAAAGAAAAGCATCCTATAGATGGTTTTGTTCATAGCAGGATGATGCAGATTTTTAGGCTTTATTTAATTGTGGGAGGGATGCCTCAAGCGGTGCAAACCTACCTCGACAGCAATGATCTGCAAGAAGTCATGGCAATTCAAGATTCAATTGTAGAAATGTATAAGAGAGACATTTCAAAATATGACCCTTCTCGAAAGCTTTATATTGAGGAATTATTTGAACTAATAGCACCCGAACTTAATTCCAAGAACAAGCGATTTGTCCTTAAAAGTCTCAATAAGCATGCCAAATTCTCTCGTTTAGAGAACAGTTTCTTGTGGTTAAAGGATGCCGGTGTGGCTTTGCCTGTATATAATGTTGAAGAACCCAAAACACCATTGATATTGTCGCGGTCAAGAAACTTGTTTAAATTATTTTTGGCTGACGTTGGGCTACTCGCTAAGCAATATGCCAACGGAATTCAATTAAGCATAATAAATGGTGATGACCACATCAATTATGGTGCAATTTTTGAAAACTTTGTCGCGCAAGAATTACATGCACATGGATTTCCACTATTCTACTTCAATAGCAAGAAGCAAGGAGAAATCGACTTCCTCATTGAAAACGATGGCGTGGTTGTGCCAATTGAAGTGAAATCTGGCAAAGACTATGAACGTCACAGGGCGTTGAGAAATGTTATCTCAAACCAAGATTATAACATTGACCAGGGCATTGTGCTGTGCAATGCTAATGTAAGCAATAATAATGGCATTTGCTATATGCCAATCTATATGATAATGTTCATGCGGCACAACAATCATCTGCCATTGAAATATACCATCAATCTTGATGGATTACAGTAAACCCAAATCAGTCATTAGGTATCATGTCATAGCAGTTGGGAACTGCATTTCACACACACAAAGCGTGGCGGCGCCGTTGAGGGCGTGCCACGCTTTTTTCAGTTGTGTTACGCAAAATTTTATTTACGTGATAATCTCAATGAGATTAGTTGATGTAGTTGAAATACTCTTCGTCGGAAGCGCAATCCCACCATACTGGAATACTCCAAATGTAGGTGTCGTAAGCGTGCTTGTTGATCTCGCGAACCATAGTCTCGTTGTAAGTCAACTCCAGAGTTGCCGGGAGACGCCAGCGGCGTGGCCAGTACTGTGGATCGGTCTTGCCTGAGCCTGGAAGAACAGCTTGTCCAGTGAACATTGCTGGATGATCCATGCCAGGATAAACAACACCAAAGCCACCCACGTTGCCTGCGCTGTAGTTGAAGCGACGCATATCAACGTAAGTCTCAGAGCAGCACCCAAGAGCTACATACTTCTGAAGCATGATATCGCTCATAGTGAGGTCACCGGCACTCTGGCAAACAGCGGCACTGCTCATGTAGGCAGTAATCTTAGCGTTGTCCATTGGTCGGAGAACTGGGTTGATATAACCTGCGGCTACATAGCTGTTGGCAGTAGATTGGATATAGTCCATACTTGCTTGGATACCTGCCTTATAAGCGGTGAGAGCACCACCCTTGTCACCCTTGCGGAAGAGCACCTCGGCCTTGATGAAGCAGCACTCGCTGTAGGTCATCAAGTCGAATGGGCTCATGGGCTGGGTCTGGAAAATACCGGTAGTACCTGCGCCTGCATCGCGAGCAGTAGCGAGCTGGAAGTGCCAGTATGTGTCAAGAGGATTGTGAGCATTACTAGTGTTGGTAGAGTTGCTGCGAATGTTCACATAGGCAGTATCGCCAGCGAGCACATAGTTGGTGCTATTAACATAAAGTGCACCAGGAGCGTAATTTACTGTCACATTGGTTCCTTCAACCGAAATCTCGTGGATTGCACCAGCTTCGGTAATGAATTTTTGGCGAGCCTCATCGTTAGCAATATTATAGGTTAAAGATGTTCCCTCTTGAGTCCAAGTGGGAGCGGTGATAGAGAACGCGCCACCGGCGTGCAGACGGCCGTCGGCATCGTTGATGATGTCAACTGGTTTAGAGCGCATCAAATCATAGCTTGCCACGTTGCCATTGACATCGAGTTTCATGTTGGTCATAGTCCAAGGGATGTCTTTGTCGGCACGTGGGTCCTCCACGCCAGCGCCACGCATGTTGGTGAGCAGGTCGTAGTGATATTTAGACATACGCTGTGCAGAGCCATAGGCGAGGTAGTTCCAGTTACCGTTGGTCATCACGGGGTCACCCATGAGGTAGTCGGTAACGTCACTGCCCGAGTTGTAGCAAGTGAATGCCAAGTTGTCGTTATTGCTCTGTGGGCCCTTAGCGAGGCAGTCAAGGATAAGGTCGGGATCGAATTCAGCCTTCTTAGAGATGCGGAGCAAGTAGCGGGCCTTCAAACCGTAGGCTAACTTGAGCCACTTTTGAACATCGCCACCCGCGATGTCGCCTGAGCTCAGGGGCACAGCGGTAGCCGACTGTGGAGTTTGCAGCAGCTCAATAGCGCGGTCGATGCGAGCCAAGCAGCCTTCGTAGATGGCCTTGCCATTGTCGTAGGCCGGCACTGCCGAAGCACCGAGGGCCTCGGTGTAAGGCATCTCGCCATAAAGGTCGAGCATATCCATGAATCCGTAAGCATAGATAAGTTCAGCTACGCCCTCATAGTGGGTTGCGCCATCTTTCTGAGCCTTCTCAATAATGTCGGGAAGGTTAGCAGCGCAACCTACGAACCAGCTCTGGTAAGGAGTTGTAGTAGAACCCCCACCGAATTCCCAGTCGGGAGCACCAAGTGTACCAGTAGTAGAATAGAACACACCAATGTTGCAGCTGGTGCGCATGTTTACGATACCATGCTCATACATGAACCAACGCTCAATCCAGGGAAGGCGGTTCTCGACCAGGGCGCTCTTGTTGTTAGGGCTGTCGGGGTCGGTGTTCACATCGAGCCAGTCGTTACAGGATGCTAAGCTGAGCGAAGCAGCGAAGCAAGCCAGTGCGATGAAATATTTTGAAATCTTCATAGTCATTTTCTTTTAATATAGTTAGAAAGTAACATTTACACCAAATGTGAAGCTTGAAACGGCAGGAACACTGTTCCAATCGATACCCACAGCACCTGAGCCACCAGTACCACCGGCGGTACTTACCTCAGGATCCATACCCTTGTAGTTAGTCCAAGTGAAGAGGTTTGTTCCAGTGAGACTAACAACAAGACGCTTAATTACGTTCTGCTTTGTGAGCAGGAAACGCGACAGGTCATAAGAGAGCGAGAGTGAGCGGAGCTTCAGCCAGTTAACATCGGTAATGAAGTTGTAGCTGTTGCTTGCGTAGTTACTCCAGTAACGCTGAATCATATTGCGGCCAGAGTACTCAACACCCGAAATGGTGTAGGTCTTATCGGCTTCATAGGTGACAGTCATTGGTTCACCAGTATCAGCATTCACACCCGAGAAGGTTACCGACTGACGGTCGTTAAGAAGAGTGAGTTTGCTCAGACCATTGTCAACCATGCAGTATTCAGTACCGTTGTAAACAGAACCGCCAAAGCGGAAGTCAAGCAGGAACGACAGGGTGAAATCCTTGAAACGCAAGGTGTTGTTAAGACCACCAATTAATTTAGGCTCACGGTTGCCAACCACATCGTTGCTTGAGTTGTGAATCTTATAGAGACCTGTTGATGGATCAATTTTGTAAAGACCATTCTCATTCTCTACCACTTTCATCTTTTGGGTACCATCGGCATTGAACTGTGCTTTGCCGTTAGCATCAAGATCGGGAACTTCCATATCCTCATACTCATAACGAGTACCTACGAGAGACATGAAGTTGCCGCCGTTAGGCACAGCAGCACTCTTTACAGTACCAAACTGAGCATCGGTTGGATAGAACATACCTACACCGCTGAGGAACTCACCCAGAGTACCACGGTTGTAAGAAAGGTTCAGAGTAATATCCCAGTCGAAGTCGCGAGTCTGTACCGGACGAGCGTTAATGGCAATTTCCATACCCTTGTTGATTACCGAACCAGAGTTAATAGAGGCGAAGATGTAACCGTTAGCGTTTGACAGACGTGGCGAAGCAATCTGGTTCTTGGTAGAACTATGATAGTAAGTCCAGTCAAGACCTAAGCGGTTGTTGAAGAAACGAAGCTCAGCACCAACCTCCCAGGCGGTCTGAATCTCAGGTTTCAAGAACATGTTACCTTGATAATACTGGTTACCCACACCTTGGAATGAGCCATAAACCATAGGCTTCTCAAGATATGTCATTGTAGCAAACACATTAGCGTCTTTACCAACCTGTGCCCATGAGCCACGTATCTTACCAAATGAGAGGACATCACTCTTAGGCATGAGCTCGGTGAACACAAATGAGCCGCTTACTGATGGGTAGAAGTAGCTGCGGTTAGCAACAGGCAGAGTAGAAGACCAGTCGTTACGTCCTGTAACAGTCAAGAACACTGTGTTGCGCCAGCTGGCACGTGCCTCGCCAAAGAGGCTGACCATGCGCTTGCGGCTGTTAGAATCCTTCAAGAACTGCTTAGCGTCGGAGATATTGCTGAAGCTGACAGTACCGGCAGTGATGAAGTCATAACCCCAGTGATTCTGGTTCATGCGCTTAGTGTCATCAGTACTTGTACCAAGCATTAAACCAAAATCCCAGTCACCAAAGGCCTTGTGGAAGTCGGTCATAATATTGGTAGAAAGATACTCATAGCGATAGTCGGCTTTGCTCAAACGACCATTCTGCATCATTTCACGAGCTACCGAACCGGGAGCGATGAAAGTGTAAGCATCGGTAGTATAGTTGTCATAGCCGAGACGCCCGCTCAGAGTCCACCAGTCGGCGATTTCAAATGAAGCATTGACAGCGCCAGTGAAACGGTGGGTCTTATCATACATTTTGTTCTTGTTGATAATCCAGTAAGGATTTTCCTTGTCACTTGCAAGATCCCAAATGCCATCGAAGAGGCGATATTTAGAACCGTCGGCATTGAGGTAGTGCGAGATGTCTTGGTCGAGAGGCCAAGAATACAGAGCGTTCATGGCACCTGTGCCAACTGGAGCAAGTGTGCCTTCCCACAAACCACCAGAGGTGAGGGTCTTGTTGGTCTTGGCGATGCTGTAGGTCACGTTGGCACCCACTGTCAAACGACCAAAATTCTGCTCACCGTTAAAGCGAACTGTAGTCTTGTCGTAACTGGTCTTGGGCACAATACCCTTCTGGTCGAAGTTGGAGAGTGACAGGAAGAAACGAGTGTTCTTCGAACCACCGCTCACACTCACGTTGTTGTCGAGGATAGTACCATGCTGGAAGAAGTTGCCAATGTTGTCATAAATGGTAGCATCATTAGCAAATTTCTCGCCCCAAGAACTGTAGGTCTGGTCGCTGAGCACACCATTGGTTGAATAAATACCGCGACCGAAAGTCTTCTGAACCTCGGGCAACTTATTGGCCCAAGAAGTACTTACCTTGCCTGAATAATCAACGCGAACGGTACCCTCAGCACCCTTCTTGGTGGTGATGATGATAGCGCCATCGGCAGCGCGGCTACCATAGAGCGCGGCAGCGGCAGCACCCTTAAGTACCGAGAGGCTTTCAATATCCTCGGGGTTAATATCCATCACGCGGTTAGAGAAGGTTGTGGCATTACGAGTGATACCGTCTTGTCCTGAGTTACCAAGCACTGTAGTCGAGTTATCATAGATAATACCGTCAACAACAAACAGAGGAGTGTTGTCACGACCCTCACTGGTTGAGTTAGCACCACGGATGATAATGCTGGCGCCAGCACCAGCGGCACCACTCGACTGAGTTACGTTCACACCAGGAACTTTACCTGCCAACGAATTGATTACGTTGGTGTTCTTGTTTTTCAAGATTTCCTCACTCTTGAGGTCGGTCACATTGTAGCCCAGAGCCTTGCGCTCTTTCTTGATACCCATGGCGGTAACTACCACCTCGTCGAGGAGTGAGTTAGCATCATCCATGCTGATGTCAACTACGCCCCCAGTTACGTTGACCTCCTTGTCGGGAGAGCCCACATACTTGATTACCAGAGTGCTACCAGGAGCAGCCTGGATTGAGTACTTGCCGTCGATGTCGGTGGCGGTGACGCGGTTAGTACCTTTTACCTGCACTGTGGCACCGATTAGCGGCTCACCGCTGCCGTCACGAACGACACCGGTCACTTTGCTGGTGTTCTGCGCATTTGCTGTGAATCCCCAAGCCTGACCTGAGGTCATTCCGATGGGAGCTCCACAAGCAAATATCAGCGCGGCCAGCAATGCAATTTGCTTTTTCATACGCACATGTTTTTGTTAATAATTAAAAATTTGATTTATACGATAGTATTGATTTAACTTACTCGTTTTTCTATTTCGCAAAATTGCGCACTTTGCGAAATAAAGTACAAAATTGGAAAGATTTTTTCGTTTATGCAAATTTTTTCTTAGAAAAATGAGAAAATGTAATAATTAGTTAATAAATATGTTTTACAGCATATTTTTATAGCACATTTTAGCTGTAAAAATACAAAAAACGCATAAAATTACACTTCTTACACATATAGTGTGAATTATTATAAAAAATATGTTTTAGATTGTAAACAAAAATTTTTAATATTTTAATGGTTTTCAGTTTATGAACAAATTATTCTTTCCATTAGAATTGAAGTGCCACTTCAATCTACGCGAGCCTAAGTCATTAAAGCCCACATGCATTTATCTTGTAGTAACAATTGAAGGACGACAGTGGAAATTTGCAAGCGGCGTGAAAATTTATCCAAATCAGTGGGACTTTGACACTCAAGAGTCCTTGCCTGGAGCCACAGCCATCGACAAGAGCAACAATCGCATTGTAAGCGAGCACCTTGCGGAGATGAAAGCGATTTTTGAAGACTTTAAAAAACGTCTATGTTATTTGTCTTTAGAAGAGTGTGTGAGTTGGTTAAGGAGCAGTTTAAATGGCAAACAAGATTTACCACCTTTGCAATGGTTGAAAGCCAACATCCTTGCAGACAAGGACATAGTGAACAATCCTTCTCTTCCTAACTGCACCGCTCGACAGTTTGTGCATGATGTTGAGAAATTGGAGCGATTTTGCCAAGAAAAGGGCATTGACTTAAAACAATTCTCAATGATTGACACGCAATTTGTAAATCAATATCGGCAATGGTTAGAAAAGCAGACAAAAGCCGACGGCAAGCATCTATCACGCAAGTATGTTAACAGCTTGCTGACCAATCTTCATTCTTTTTTGAAACGCGCAGTTGATAATGGCAAAATGCCCTACTCCTGTTTCAACAGAGTTATAATAACCAAATTCAAGAACAAAGATTATGGTAATGGCGACAGTGCTGTTTTTTTGAGAGATGATGAAATCATAAGAATCGCCAATGTCAAATGTGATTCTATTGTTGATGAAGCCGTAAGAGATGTTTTTGTGGTGCAGTGTCTTACAGGACAGCGCATTAGCGACATGGTCAATGTGTGGCAACTTAGCGAAAACCGATGTAGTATTCCTGTTATAGAAATAGTACAACAAAAAACAAAGGCTCATGTGACCTTTGCCATACCATTTGCAATGGCGCGAGATATTATTATCAACAAATACAATTGCAACCTGCCTAATGTGTCTCGGAATACTGTTAATCGCCGCATTAAGCAAATCGCACGAATGGCAGGAATCAACGACAACATTCTGATTAAGAAGCATCTGTGTGGTGACAATGAGCCACGCATCTTGATGAAGCATAAATGGGAAGGTATAACATCTCACACTGGAAGGCGATCTTTTGTCAGCAATTTAGCCATTAGAGGGTGGAACTATGAGTTAATTGCCAAATATACTGGTCATTCCTGTATTCGTATGGTAGAAAGATATGATTGCAGCACTCTTGCCGACATTGCCATTTTCAAAAATAATGCAAAACACGCTCCAAACTTAGTACTCCCCCTCCTGTTTTCCGCACGAGATGATAGTTGAGAAAAATGATACCTGATAATCAGAGATTTATCTGAAAAATATTTGCAAAATGGCGTGTCCCATGCTATCTTTGCATATGTTTTTGCGGAGGAAAAAGAATAGATTGGGTTCTGAAAGTGTTCAGGTGGTAGAGAGCAACCGCTCTGGTTATAAGGTTGTTAAGTCATTTGGTGCTTCTCGTGACGAGTTGGAGCTTCGTTCGCTCGAGCGCAAGGCGCAGCAGTGGATTGACGACCAGCGTGGACCGAGGTTGCCTTTTTCCTGGGAGAAGGACGACATCATTACGGATTTCATGTCCACTTTGTCCAACTCCCAGGTGAGGGTGCACGGTCCAGAACTGGTTTACGGCTCGCTTTATGACCGGATAGGCTACAATGCCATCGACTACGAAAAGTTCGAGGCAGACGCCGCCTGGGACGGCCTCAAGGCTTACATCACCAACTCCAGGATGGCTCCAAAGAAGATTATAGAAAACTACCACAACCTCTGGTTCATCGAGCGGGCGTTCCGCATGAACAAGACCGACCTTCGAATACGCCCCATCTACCACAGGCTGAGAAACCGCATCGAGGGACACATCTGCATCTGCTTCACGGCCTATACCATCATGCTCGAACTTGAACGGAGGCTCAAGAAGGCAAACGCGCCGTTCTCGCTCAACCAGGCCAGGGAAATGACTAAGAGCATCTACTCCATTACCTACACCCTGCCCGAGACCAAGAAAGAGAAGACAACCGTGCTCAAAATGTCAGACGAGCAACAGATGCTTGTGGAAATCGCTCAAAAGTGATTGGCGTGTCCCATTGCGGAAAACGGGGGTACGATTATTTTCGGTTTAATGGTCAAAATTTAGGATGCTTACAATCTGTAAGCAAAAAAATATTATGAAAAACACCGAGAGAAACGCCTCGTGGAAACTCCGACGATCTCGGCCGTGCCAAAACTTCTCGTGCAAGCCGAACGCAGAGTCAAGCTCGCTTGAACTCTGCTGAGGCGCAGCCGAGAACGGTGGGACACAACCGCAAGCGCCGCAAGTGGTTCTCGCGAAAGTATTACGCCTCGGTCAAACGCCTCGGTGAGTTTTACGAGGAGAATTTAGGCAAGCAGTTCACAGGTATATTGGCAGATTTTGCCCGAAATGTAAATAATCGGACGCAAAGCGGCTTTGGTACAAAATAAATTTGTACCTTTGCATTATGGAAGACAATAACAAGATTACAAAGGCACAAGATAACCAAGTGTTACCCACCCAATTAGTTGACGATGTTAAACTGATTGTGGAGCATGGTATGCGCGAAGCATACGACAAAGTAAACACAGTCGCCGTTCATACCTATTGGCTGATTGGCAAGCGTATTGTTGATGAAGAACAGCATGGACAACGCCGTGCCGAATACGGAAGCCGACTAATAACCATGCTTGCCAAAGAGCTATCCGCTGAATTTGCAAAAGGATTTTCAGCGAGAGACTTGCGTAACTATCGCCAATTATATTTGAGTTTCAGTGATTTGGAGATTTGGTACACGCGTGTACCAAATCTATCATGGTCGCATTACCGCACTTTGTTGTCGGTCACAGATGACAACGCACGCTATTGGTATATTAAAGAGGCATCGGCTGAATCGTGGAGCGTGCGCACTCTTGCCCGCAACGTTGGTTCTCAATATTACCATCGATTGTTGCAATCGCCCAATAAAGAGGCGGTTGTAACCGAAATGCTTCAACTGACACGACCATTATGCGATGAGCCACAGGGATTTCTCAAAGACCCCGTTGTGGCGGAGTTTCTTCAATTGCCTGTAAACGCTTCGTTCACTGAAACGGAATTAGAAAGCGCAATTATTAGCCATTTGAAAAAGTTCTTGCTTGAAATGGGTCGCGGCTTTGCTTTCATGTATGAGCAATACCACATCAGCACCGATGCTGGAGACTTCTTTGTTGACCTCGTCTTCTATAATGTAGTCCTCAAATGCTATGTGCTCATTGAACTTAAAACCAAACAGGTGACACATCAAGATGTCGGTCAGATGGATATGTATGTGCGTATGTTTGATGATTTGAAACGAACCGATAGTGACAACCCGACCATAGGTTTGCTGCTTTGCGCAGATACCAGTAAGGATATCGCAAAGTATTCAATACTGCATGACAACAAGCAGCTTTATGCCGCTAAGTATTTGACTTTCATGCCGTCAGAGGAGGTGCTTCGTCGTGAAATAGAACAGCAAAAAGAGATATATTATCTGCAACACAACAAAAAATAATCGATTCCTGTAACATTTCACTTCCACTATTCGTCTATAGAGAAATGTTTAATCAAAATAACAATGAGATACATATCAATCATATCTGCGATTTTGGTAACCATGAGCCTATTTGCTCAAGAATTGACCGTCAGCCAACACCTTGAGGACTTTGACTTTGCTGTCAATGAAGTTGAAGTTAGCTATGCGGGCTTTTCCACCTATGTTAATGACACAACAAAGACCGACTATGAGAACTTGGTCAAACATCTTCGCGACGAGATAGAGCTAGGGAAGATTGAAGGATGGGATGCCGTTGCTAAATATTTTGGTTGGTTTGGCGATTGCCATCTCAGGCTGCCGCAGGCTACGCCCGAAGAAACGTATAAATACTTCCCTGAGAGAAAACAAGTGCGATATAATAATCTCATGGAGTGTTATGAGCCAAAGAAGTTGTCGTGCAAGGTAACAGACGAAACATTTCTTATCCGCTTCCCATCGTGCGTAGGCATAGACCCTGATAATGTATGGGTGATGCAATCAATTAGGGATTATTGGACATCGGGATGCGACAACCTGATAATTGACATACGAGGAAATAATGGAGGTAGCGACGCAACCTACAAACCGTATTTAGCTCTGCTGTATGACCATGCAGCAATGATGCCTAATGTTGAGGTGCGCAAATCGCCCGGCAACATTGCTTTCTGGGAGAGGAAAGTTCAACAGTTGCCATTTGCCGCGCAAATGCTTGAACGTGCAAAGGCATCTGATGATGAATGGGTGTTATTGCTCAGTAATGAGCGTGAGTTTATAGTCGAGCAACCTCAAATTTTAGAAAGACCACTCAAAGCAGCATTGTTGTTTGATCGATCAGTCGCCAGTTCCGGTGAAGACATGGTTTTGGAAATAAAGGCTACCAGTAATAGAACTACTACCTACGCGCAAGACAACACAAGAGGAGCGATTGATTTTGCCAATCTGCGTACTGACGCATATCTGCCGAACAGCAATAAGCGCATCTTTATTCCGACAACACGTTCTTGTGCATTGCCAGAGCGTTCTATTGACGTTGCCGGTATTGAGCCTGATGTGAGAATAACCATGCCCCTGCCCAGCAAATTGACAGACAATATTGATGAATGGTGTGTATGGGTAGCTCACGATTTGGAGAAGTAAGATTCACACTTTGGTATATGGCTCACTGAAACTATCGGTGGGCTTTTTTTTGTCTTTTGCTCCACCGTTCAATCAATGTAGTTTTGCAACGAGAAATCGCAAAATCAGTGCAAGTTGAGTGAAAAGCCAAGTTTTCTAGAGCTTTTCCAAAACGCAGCCTGATTTATCCAAAACTACATTCTTATGATTGATACCAACCAACTATCCGCACTCGTTTCGGCGTTCCGTGTCGAGACCGAGAAAGAAAGCATCTCGCCCGAAACGGTCGGGAAACTCTTGCAGGACATTCTCGATTTGCTCGCCAACGCCTCTACCGATGCCGAGCGGCAGGTGCTCGACGACTGGAAAAACCTGCTCTCGCAGTACACCGTCGTTTACGATGTCGCCCACGCTACCGGCATGGTCGATATGGAGCACATGTTTCTCACCCTGCGAGGGCGAAGTCTGCGCAATGGCGCGACCTTCACCTCGTCAGTACCGCTCTACGGGGCGACCGACACACAAGCCGGCGTGATGACCGCGAGCCATGTGCAGACCCTTATGGCTCTGCAAACCGCCATGCCGCAGGTGCGCTCGGCTATCACCGCCTTGCAGTCCACCGCCCAACAGCATACCAATCAGATTTTCATCATTCAGTCGGCTGGCTATGTCGTGACCGGCATCAGCCAGGGTAACGGTCACGCCACCAAAATCCTGCTCTCGCTCATCAAGCACGATGTGCGCACCGGCGAGGACTTCGTGCTGGGGGCGGGCTGCACTATCAATGGTGCCACCGCCACGCAGGCAGGGGCGATGACCGCCGCGCAGGTGCAGTCGCTCAACACGGCGAAGACCGACATCACCGCCTTGCAGTCGCAGATGCGCACCGTGCGCAATGCCGGAACCGTCGTTGACGGGGCGCAGGTGTTCCACATCGCCACCGACAAAGTCGGTATTATGCTGTTCGGCTACAACCTCGCCACCGGCGAGCGCGATGTGGAATTGCAGCAGTTCTACCTCACGGCAGCCTCGCAGTATGGCGCGGGGGTGATGACGGCGCAGCACGTCAGGCAACTCGACGCACTGCGCCAGGCGGTGTTCGGCAGTGGCAGTGCCACCTCCCAACAACCGCTGTACCCACTCGCCATTGAAATCAACCTCGGCAAGGACGCACTGAAACTGCGAGGTGCGCAGTATCTCAGAGAAAAGGGCTATGTCCCTTACCTTTTCCGATACACACGCAAGCGTAACCGCACCATCTCGCAAGAGGGCGCCAAAGGACACGGCGACATCCGCAAGGGCTGGAACGTGCTCGGCGACGGCAACACCATTAAGATCGGGGCGCGGGGCGAGGTGTCGATTGGCAAAATGGCGGTGGAGCATCCGCTGATCGACCTTGAGGAACTTGACAACTGGCAGACCGCGGCGCGGTTCTTCGTCAAGGAAGCACTCGACGAAGAAACGGGTCGCCCTTACGTCGCCTACGGCAAGACGAGGATTAATCTCGAATTGAAACAGGAGAACCAGTCCTACAAGCCTCGCAAAGTACGTTTGCTCTACGGCATCGCTTTCGCCACCTATAAAACAGCCCCTCGTGAACGCCTCGATATGGGCAAACTCGTCACGCCCATTGTGCCGTTCTACGTCAGCACCACTTATCTTGACCGTGAGCGTTACTGGATTTTCGAGAGGTGACGGCAACAAAAAAAGGTGAGCGATAGCACACCTGTAAATGGATCGATGAGCGAAAGCCACATCCGTATAGTCAGGCAGAGCTAAAGCACCGCCATCAAGAATAGTGCAAAGGTACTACAAACCGAGCGAAGTACAAAATAAATCAAGATTTATTTTTATTTCCGAGGTGCAGTGTACCTTCGAGGACAAAGTCCTCAACGGTACAACATTTCTCTCAAACGCAAGCGTTTTCGAGAAATTATTTTCAAAAAAATCATTCACTCATCACTAATCTCAAATCACTCATCAAAATTCTATGGATTTTTTAATCGAAACCCTCAAAAACGCCTCACTGCACATTCATGCCGTGTGGCTCGCCATCGCATACATCGCCGTGATACTGGCAATGGCCGTCGATTTCATCGCCGGACTGCGCAAGGCGAAAGAAGCAGGGCAGGTCACAACGAGCCGGGCATTGAAAATGACCACGGAGAAAGCAACGAAGTATTTCCTGCCGATGCTCTGTTTGTCGTGCATCGACGTGCTGACCTCGGTCGTGTTGCCCGCACCGTTCTTCACGATGCTCATGGGCGCGTTCAACATCTTCTGCGAATGGAAGTCGGTGCTTGAAAGCACCCACGACAAGCAGGAACTGCGCGAGGCTGCCAACACCTTCAACGTCATTGTCAAGAACAAGGACGACATCGCAGCCATCGTCACCCAGGCTATGGAAATGATGGCAAAAAAGCAGGAAATCGAGAGTAAACGACCCGTTATTAACTTTTCAGAAACAGACGAACAGCCATGAGCAAGAAACAATTCATGAATATCGTGCCGCAGGAAGTCGTTGCCGGCGGCGAGCGACAGCTGCGCTACAAGGGCAGCGACGGCAAGTTTCACGATGTCGCCTCGGGCAACGGCGGCGGCACCGTGCTTTCGGTCGAGGAAGTGGAACGCGTTGAGTATTTCACAAACGGCAACATCTCAAGCGACATTCCGACCAATTACTTCATGATGCGCTTCGGCGCATCGAGAATCAAGAAGTTCGAGTGTGCCTCGATGCGCTACATTTCGTCCTCGATAAACAAGCTTTATCTCGACAACGGCGTGCTCGGTTGCAGTCCGTTCTACTACGACCTGACCAATACCGCCGTCAATTTCTACGACCGCAGCCATATTCTCATTGAGGAAATCGACCGCAACACGTTCAACACCGACATGGCCGCCGCCAAAGAGTTTATGGAGCGCACCGTCAACGGGCGGATTGACAGCGTAACGCCGTACAATCTCTACTACTTGATGATGAAAAGTTCATTTATCATCACCCAAAGCAAGGTTACTTTCGTTGAGCAGCACCTTATCGGCACCGACAAGGACGGCACGCGGCATGATTACGGCATTATTCACCCAAATTTCTAAACAGTTATCACTATGAAAAAGAAGATTATGAACATCAAGCCGCAGGAAGTGACGACCGACGGGCGTACTTCCGTGCGCTACAAGGGCAGCGACGGCAAAATGCACTCGCTCGCCTCATCAATGAACGAGAACGGCGTGGGTGAACCTGCCGCTGCAAGTCCCGCCACCGCTCAATCGTATGCCGTGGCAGACAATCCCAATGCTTTTGAGATTGTCCCTACCGGCGTGTACCTGATGGGCACGGCGACCTACAAGGCTGTCACCTGTGACGAGAGCCGAACCGAGATTGCGGTCAGCGACTTTGTCGCCTTGCTGTTGGCGAACCCCAACACCACCGTAATCTCGAAGTCCAAGCCGTCAGAAGACGACAACGACTCCGTTGACATCCTTCGCCTCGCCACCATCTCAAACGACAGGCAGACGCTGACGCTCATCGGCGAGAACCGCATAGCAAGTGTGTTCGGCGAAAGCGACAAAATCCTGATGCAACCAAATTCGTAACCCGTTTCAGTTATGCAAACCACAACCGCAAAGAAAATCGTCATCCTCGGCACGGCGCACGGCTCAAACGTGCCGGGGAAATGCTCGCCCGACAGGAAGTTCCGCGAGTACAAGTTCAGCCGTGAAGTAATCGCAATGCTCAAACCGCGCCTCGAAGCCGCCGGCTTCACGGTCTTTGTCGATATGCCGGGCGACGAGGTGCCGCGCCCTGCCAATACCGAACTTTCGCTGCGCTGCAAATTCGTGAACGGAATTTGCGCCAAGTTCGGCAAGGAGAACTGCGTCTATGTCAGTATTCACGTCAACGCCGCCGGCTCTGACGGCAAGTGGCACGACGCTCGCGGCTTCGCCGTCTATGTCGCACGCTCCTGCTCCGCTGCGAGCAAACGCCTCGCCAAGACCATTTGCGACCTCGCAATCAGTCGTGGCTTGCGCGGCAACCGCTCCGTGCCGTTGGCGCACTACTGGCAAGCCAATTTCTATGTGCTGCGCAACACGGCTTGCCCGGCGATTTTAACTGAGAACTTGTTCCAAGACAACCGCGACGATGTGGAGTTCCTTTCCTCGCAAGCGGGGAAAGAGGCTGTCGCCACACTCCACCTCGACGCTATCAAACAGCATTTCGCCAAATGAAAACGTTACTCGTTACCCGTTACTCGTTACTCACAATAATGGCACTTGTGCTATTATTGTTAGACGCTTCGTGCCGTAGCCAAAAGACCGCCACGGCTACCACCAAAGAGGTTGTCGAAGTCGAGGCGGCCGGCTCATTCTCCACTTCAACCGCAGAGCGGTTTCAGTGGTTGAGCCGCTTATCGCTCGACATCGACAGCTTCGAGATTGAACTGCCCACACACCATTTTGCTGAAATCGGCAAAATGGTTGGTGACACGGCGATGGATCTGCCGGAGCAGTTTGCCCTTGCCGCAAGCCGACCACGTTCTGCGAATGTGGTTGTCTTGCGAGGCAAACACGCCCGATTGGGCAAAGCCGACATCGTTCAGCGCGACGCTGCGCGTCGGGCTGAACAGGTTGACACACTGTCGGCTCACCGCTCAATCGACAAGGCAGACCATTACGCGCGTGACAACGTGGGCATCGCGAAGCCCCCTGATATGACGTGGTGGCCGTGGCTGCTGCTCGCAGGGCTGCTCGTAGGCTTTTGGCTTATCATTTGGCTCAATTATCACCGCAAGCGGTGAGAGTAAAGATTAAAGATGAGCGATTAGTGAGGCTAACGCCGTGAAGACAAGTTCACTAATCCCTAATCACTCATCTCTCATCTTCGGCTGAAAGCCGAATAAAATAAGGTTTATGTTAATGGTGAAGGCTTCGCTGTGACAGCGCGGCCTTCTTCTCTTTCTGCCCAGGGTGTTCGTCGCTCCTCTCCTCACGTATGGCGACCAACCCCACACACCCGCCCTTTGCTTCTTTGTCGGTGACAAAGCCAAAATAACGCCCTTGCCGGGCACGCAGGGTACGGACTACGCTCCCTGCAAGCGGAGTTCGGCACTTGTCCGTCGGCAGTATATGGTGCTTGACGCTCGGCAGTCTCGGCTTGCGCTGAGACCACCTCGCTATGTCCCGATTCACCTCTTGACTTCAACACTGCGAACTTCATTCGCTCACAGGACGCAAGGCACAACAGGCTGACCCTGTGCTTGCAGGGACACCCCTCGCAGGTTCGGGGTGTCCTTGCAAGCGGTCGCCTTTACACGCAAGCCAACCTCCGCTGCGCTTCGGTTGTTTGCGTTATGTGCTTCGCGCCTTACCGCTCATCAATCGTGGCGCAGGTTGGACTGTTCCGCACTCCGTTACGCTGATGAAAGTGTCCGGCATGGCAGTCTGTCCGCGCCGACACCCCACGGCTGCGGCTCGCTTCCGATGTTCGAGTACATTGGGGTATGCGCTGCGCTCCAACCCCAATTCGACATCTTACGCAAGCCCAAGCCTTTTGCGCACACGCAAAGGGGTATCGCCGCTGACTGCTATTGACACACTCATTCGCGCCACTTCGTTTGCCCCGTCCAAGTGGCTCGCAGTTCCTGCCATATCGCTGACAAACCGCCCTGCGGTCGGTTGTCAGCGATGAGCCACACGCGCTACGATTGGTTCTACGTTGCGCCCAACACGGTTGGGCAAGTCAAGAGGTTAGGACATTCGCACCACACTGCCGCCGCCCTGCGGCACGTTTCACTCTCGCTCCGCTCTCCGGTCGCTGCCCATACCCACTACGTTGCCCTGCAAGGACAGAGAGGGGTAAACACATAGTCCAAAGACCCCAGCCCCAAGCCCCGATGTTGATGTGCCGTTCCGCTACGGCTGCGTCCGTCGCGCTCAATCAGTGCGAGAAAGTGTATCACCTGCGGTTCTCGGCTCGCTATTGACGGCGTTTGCCCGAGCGCATACGCTTTCTCCGTTGCAAGTCGGGGTCGGCTTGCTTCGCCGCGCTGACACCCGATTGCGGCCACTGCAAAAGCCAATGCTCAACAAGTCGTCGGGCAACGCCTATGGCTCTCCGGCACACACTCTCGCACTTCAATCGCTTGCTACCTTGCCTACGCTCCACCGCACATCGACATCGCCTAATCACGAAATTAAGGCGCAAGCAAGTTGAGCCACAATTTCGTTGACGATTTTCGGCTCGCTGAAAATCTTGAAAAAGCGGAAGCCAAAGTGTGCCGAGTGAAACCGAAAGTGCCTTTCGGTTCATCGTCACACATTGGCGTGTTCACCGCACAATGCCCTGCACATTCCGCTCGGCTCAAAGGCGAGTTTCGGGAAGTCTGCGCAGGGCGGTCGGGGGGTCTTTGCAGACTGCATCGGGGCGAAGCCCCGTACCCCACAAAAGGCTGTAAAACAGCCTTTTGACTTTTTCAACTCTGGAAATTCGGTCAAAAAGTGAAAAACCGCTCCGAAATTTCTACGGCTAACACGCTGATATGGGTGTTTTTACGCACGTCGAAATTTCGCACATTCTTGCACTTTTTCGCACACGGCTCTACCGATGTCGTTCCCCCTGCAAAATCCGCTCGCCAAAGGCGAGGCTTCGGTGTCTTTTATCGGCTTATATTACAAAGGTAATTTTGTGCCGATAACGACAAATTCACATCGACACTATGAGCAATATAAACTCACAAGCAACGGTAAACCTCACCGTCAACGGTCAGCAACCTGCACAAGTCCTGCAACAACTGAAGCAGCGAGCAATGGAACTGGAGAACGCCATCGCCAAAGCGGCGGCGGCAGGGAACAAGGTGGAACTGCGCAAACTCCGAAAGGAGTTGAGCGACACACGTAGGCAGATGCGTGAGATTGAGACCAGCACACAGCAGGTCGAGCGTGTCATGCTGCGCCTCGACAGGGCAACGCCTAAGGAACTGCAAAAGACCTTGCAGACCCTCAATCGACAGTTGGAGTACATGGAGCGTGGCAGCGCGGCATGGAACTCCCATGTCGCCAAAATCCAGCGTGTAAAGGCGGAACTCGCCAAAGTGAACGCCGAGTTGAGGACGCAGGAGAGTTTCTGGACACGGCTAAACCGCAAACTCAACGACTGGCAGACCTCACTCATGGGCATAGCCGCCCTGCTGACCGGCCTCATCATGGCTGGCCGCAAGGCGGTGAACTCCTACGCCGAAATGGAGGAGGAAATCGCCAACACCATCAAATACACCGGCATGGCCCGTGACGAGGTGGACGCGATGAACGACAGTTTCCGCAACATGGACACCCGAACCGGGCGTGACAAACTCAATGAGTTGGCGCAGGAGGCGGGACGTTTGGGAAAGAACACCCGTGAGAGCGTGCAGGGCTATGTGGAGGCAGCCGACATCATCAACGTGGCTCTGGTCGACTTGGGCGAGGGAGCGACCCAAACCATCGCCAAACTGACCAACATCTTCGGCGTGGAGCAGATACTCGGCACCAAAGACGCGATGCTGGCGGTAGGCTCCACGGTGAATGTCCTCTCGCAGAACTGCACGGCGGCGAAGCCCTACCTTGTGCAGTTCGCCCAGCGCATGGCAGGTGTGGGCGCACAGGCGAGAATGACAATCCCCGAAATACTCGCTTTCGCGGCAACGCTTGACGCTAACGGTCAGAAGGTAGAGATGTCGGCAAGTGCATTGTCAAGGTTGATTATGATGTTGTTCCAGAAGCCGCAGGAACTGGCGAAGACCGTGGGGCTGGACGTGGAGAAGTTCACCGAGACGCTGAACCGCAGCACCAACGAGGGCGTGCTGATGTTCCTCGGCAAGTTGCAGGAGATCGGCGAGAGCGACGCGCTCGCCGCCCTCTCTCCGCTGTTCAAGGACTTGGGCATGGACGGCATCCGTATGTCCCAGGTCCTCGCCACGCTCGCCACCCACCTCGACATGGTGAAGTGGGAGCAGAAAGAGGCGAACAAGGCTTTTGAGGAAGCCACGTCAGCCACACGGGAGTACAACATCTTCAACAATACGGCACAAGCCGGTATCGACAAGGCACGCAAGGCTATCCACGAGTTGGCGATACAACTGGGAGAAAAATTGCTCCCCTTGTACCGCCATATCATGACGAGCGGAAGCGCGATGCTGCGTTTCCTTAACATCATCGTGGATTTCGTCATCAACTTCAAGGGCGTGCTGATCACACTCACTGCCTCATGGGTCGCCTACACGGTGGCGGTACAAGCCAGTAACATCGCTTTCAAGGCTCATTACTATTGGCTGGTTCTGACCGAGGCGGCGCAGAAGACTTTGAGCACGGCAACGCTGGCTCTCAAAATCGCGTTCTATGCGGTGACGGGGCAGATTGAAAAGGCGAAGGCTGCTTACACGGCCTTCCACCTTTTGACGAAGACGACCCCGTGGGGCATCATCCTCGCTGCCGTCACCGCTATAGGTGTGGCTATATATAACCTCGCCACACGGACGGACGAGCTGACCAAGAAAACCAACGAGGCCATCAAGACCGCCAAAGGCTACTCGCAGGAGGTGGTCAAGGAGCAGCACGACCTTGACGTGCTGTTCGGCAAACTGAAAGGTGCAGAGAAAGGCACGAAGGACTACGAGGACGCGAAACGCGCCATCATCAACCAGTACGGCAAGTACCTGTCGGGCTTAATCAACGAGAAAGGCGAAATCCTCAACCTTGAGGCAGCATACAACCGGCTCACGCTGGCTGTCCGCAGGTCGGCGCAGGAGCGGGGCATCGCCGCCGCGCGTGAGCAGATTGATCAAGAGTATTACAAGAACCTCGCTTCGGGTCTTACCGACTTGCAGCAGAGTTTGGAGAAGAACGGCATGAGCACCAAAGACGCGGCGGCAGTCGTGGCTTCGGTCAGTTCGGCGATGGCGGCAGGAAAGCCCATTCCGCAAGCGACCGTCAACCAAATCAATGCGGCATCCGGCGGCATCGAGTGGCGGTTGCTGCCCGACTGGATAGGCGGCAGTCAGCACCCGTTCTGGGGCGGTGACAGCCGTAAGCCGGCGGCGGTGGTCAACCGTATGTACCGCGACTACGAGACACACCGCAAAGGGCTTGCAGCCCTTGACGCTATGGAGGACGGTGTTTCTCCGCTTCGCCATATTGACAACTATTACCTGCAAGGAACTATCGGGCAGTTGGAGAAGATTGTCAAGAGCGGCAAGGCAGGTAATACGGTGGTGTTCGTGGAGGGGACGCAGCAGGGAGAGTTCCGTGAGGTGAGTGTGGCTGAAGCCAAGACTTTGCTCACGCAGTACCGTGAGGAACTTGCCTACCGTGGCGGTGCCAAGACCGATGCCAACGGCATGAACCTTGACACCAACGCCACGCCCCACAACCCCTACGGCGGTGGAGGTGGTGGCACCGGCAAGACGGACAAGAAAGGTGGCGGCAGCTCATCGAAGACGGAGGACAAGTTCGCAGCCGAAAAGGCATGGCGCGAGCAGGAGGAAGCCCTGAACCGCATCGCATACGCCACAGGTCAGAAGAATTACGAGGAATACACAAAACGGATGCTTGAAATCGAGCAGGAGTTTTATCAGAAGCAGCTTGAACATACTGACCTCACGGCGAATGAAAGACTTTCCATTCAGGCGCAGTATTACGAGGCTGTGCGCAAGGAAACGGAGCGTGCCAACAAGCAGAGCATCGAGGACGAGAACCGGGCATACGTTATACGCAAGTCGGAAACGCAGCAGCAGTACATCGACGGCTTGCTGTCGGCTGAAGCCTACAACGAGGCTATGGCACGCATTGAGATGGAGCATCTGAAAGAGATTGCTGACCTCTACCGTGACCAAGCGTTTGCGCCCGTCACGGAGTGGGAGGAAGCCAAGCGGCAAGCAGCCGAGATGATGCAGACAGAGTATCAAGGCAATGTTGACCTTTTGAACCGTCCCCAGATTGATGCCTACGAACTCACCAAAGCAGGGTGGAAAGGCAACCCCGACAAAGAGGGCGAAGCCACCGCGACGGTGTATTCTTCACAGTACGGCATCAAGGATGCTTCGGGTAACGTGAGGGAGATATTGGTGACACCCATTCTCCCTGATGGCTCGGTGCTTTCGGAGAAAGAACTGGAGCAGTATATCTTCAACACACTGCAAGGTGCTGATGATATACTTGCCGCCGACAGTCAAGGGCTGGTCATCGCCGTGGACGTTGACCCTGACGGCACCGCAGGGGAGAAACTGCATCAGTTGCAGGAAGTGTTCTACGACGACCTCAAACCCAATGTCGATGAAAAGGCGTGGGCGGAGTTCCTGCAAGCCGATGAAGCCTACCGCAACAAACTGATTGCGGAGCAGCAGAAGAAACAGCGTGAGACCGAGGAAGCGCAGAAGAAGCACCAAGCGGAATTGAAGAAGATTA
>CALAVD010000301.1 GCA_937892085.1 uncultured Prevotellaceae bacterium | reverse complement strand
CAGAGTGGCTTTTCCGCTGCTGCTGTAGGTGTTATACTCCTCGTTGTTAAGGAAGGCGTTAACCTGGCCGTTCCAGTACTGAGCCTGGGTGTAGCCTGGCACGCCGGTCACGGTAGCCTGACCGGGATACTTGTTGTCGGTGTTCTCGTTATAGTTGGGGTTAGGATACTTCTTCAAGAAGAAATCGAGGTGACGCTCGATGTTGTGCTCGGTAGCCTCTTTAGCCAGAGCGCAGGCACCGGCCTTGTCGCCCATCCAGTACATAGCCTCGGCCTTGATGAAGTAAAGTTCCTCCATGGTGAAGATGGGGTTGTAACCCGCAGGGTCACCGGCGTAAGCACCCATGTAGAGGTTGGGATAGTTAGCAATCTTGTAGCTGGTGCTCATGCCAATGTTGTTCTCCAGATAGCGCATCTTGATGACGCTGGCAGTGGTGTTGCTGGGTGACTGAGGTCCAGTGCGAGGAATCATCAGCAGCACGCAGCGCGGGTCGTTGGCATAACCCTGGAAGCTCGATGCTGTACCACCGTTGTAGGTGCCACAGTAGCGCTCGTTGTCGGGGGCGCTGATTCCTAACACGTCAACCATGAAATACTTGCTCGGGATGGCACCGTCGAGCAGGTTGGCACGCGACTCCCAGCTGTTGATAACTGGTTTTGAGAGGCTCCACACGCAGTTCTGAGTACCGGTGCCACCGTCGAAGTTGTAACGAGGCTCGTTGCCAAACCACTCGCCATAGAGCAGGTCGCCCTTGCGCCACTGGTTGATGGCGGCATCGGCGGCGGCGATAATCTGCTGGCACATAGCCGGGCTGCGGTCCACATTGGGGATATTGCGCAGCAGCAAGCGTGCCTTGATAGCATATACGAGACCTTTCCACTTCTCGAGGTCGCCGGCATAGACGCGGTCTTGCGCTGGGTCAATCACTAAGTTGTGCTCGTTTTGGGTATATTCAGGATTCTCATAGAGGGAAATCAGCTCATCGGCTTCCTCAAACATCCACTTGTAGATACTTTCCTGAGTGTCGTAAGTGGGAGCGTTGGTCAGGTAGGCCTGCGAGCGTGGCATGTCACCAAAAGCGTCGGTTGTCAACTGTGTTGACATCAGCTTGATGGTGCGGGCAATAAGCTCATAGTTGGGAGAGCCTATCTCTTGCGAGAACTCTATCAGGTTCTTGGCATTGACGCCAATGTCATAGAAGTGGCGGCGCCACTGTGGGTGACGGTTCATGGTGAGCATCTCCCACTCGCATTTGTAGGAGTAGGCACCCACCGAACTCTTACCACCCGTAGTGAGGAACTGCGAGAAGTAGTTATAATACTCGGCATGGTCATAGTTGATTTGCTGAGCATAGAACACCACCACCGGCAAAGCCTCGGTAACACTTATTGAGTGTGCCTTGTCGGGGTTGACATTGTCATCAAGAATATCTTCACAGCTCACACCAAAAAGGCATGTAAGAACAAGTAATGCTGTTATTTTAAGTTTATTCATGATTTCTATTTATTTTATGCGCTTCGCGACGTTTAGTGTTTAGAGTTGAGTTGTTTAGAGGTCTCTAAACCTTACTCTCTAACCTCTAAACTTCGGCGAAGCCGATGATTAGAATGATGCCTTCAAAGTGAAGTTAAAGCTACGTGTGGAGGGCACGTTGTAGTTGTCGATACCCATGCCACCGGTACCACCGCTCACAGCTGCCAAGATGGCTGGGTCGTTGCCACTATACTTGGTGAGCAAGAACAAGTTGCGACCGGTGCAGTTGAGACTCAAGTGCTTGATGGGACAACCCTTCTTGAGGAGGCTGGTGAAATCGTAGCCTAATGTCACATAACTCAAGCGAATGTAAGAACCGTCCTCGATGAAATTAGAAGACACGGTGCTGTAGTAAGTCGCAATGAAGTTCTGGTCGAGGATGATGGGGGTAGTGTTAGGCGAATAGGTGCCGTCACCATTATCTACCACACCCTTGAAGATGATTTCACGGTTACGGTACTTGTCAAAGAGATGGTGCATACCATTGGTGATAAGGCTGCGACCTGTCACATTGGCAACGTCGCCACCCTTGCGGCAGTCGAACAAGAATGATGCCGAGAAACCTTTATAGCGGAAGTTCGAACCGAGACCTAACAGGAAGTCGGGCTCGCGGTTACCAATGTAGATACCCTTCTGAGCGTCGATGATGGGATAACCATCGGCATTGCAAATCACGTTGCCGTCAGGGTCACGCATGTAATCCTTACCCGAGAGACCGGTGGAAGAACCGTTGAGGCGGGCAACCGGGAAGATGTCGCCATACTGTGTACCCTGAATCTCAATCACATCGTCGGGAAGTTTCTTCACACGACCGCGGTTGAACGAGTAGTTGAGAGTGGCGGTCCAGTCAATGTCGTGGGTGCGGATGATGTCCTGTGCCAGCGTCAGCTCCACGCCGTGGTTCTCAATGGTTCCCTCGTTGCGGGTTTGAAGGATGGTACCCGAAGCCGGCGACACGCGCACGCTCACAATCTGGTTATCTACCGATGTAGAGTAGTAGGCCACATCAAGACGCGTGCGGCTGTTGAAGAAGCGCAAGTCGGCACCAATTTCCCACGAGTTGGTCATCTCAGGCTCCAGCACTGTGGCGCGAGAGGTGGTGGGGTCGATACCATAACCCGGGTCGGGGAAGGTGGTCCAGCGCTTGTAGGTATCGGTAAACAGATAAGCGGGACTTGTCTTACCCACCTTTGCCCAGTTTCCGCGCAGTTTACCGTAGCTGAACCAGTTGTTGGTCAAGTGGAAGAGCTCGCTGAAGATGACACCGGCGGTTACCGATGGATAGAAGTAGCTGGTCTTATAGTTCTGCTTGAACTGCGATGCTCCGTCGTGACGCCAAGTGCCCGAAATCTGGGCTATACCCTTATAGTCGAAGCGCACCTCGCCAAAGTAGCCATACTTGTCGCGACTGGAGTGATAAAGGCTCATGCCGTGCTCCAGATAGGTTTCAGGGTCGAGGTTCTGCCAGCTGTAGAAGCCGTCGCCCAGCATGTGCGAGTCGGTGAGAAGGAAGTCGTAGGCACCAAAGCTGCCTTCAATGCCTTTATACTTGGTATATTCCATACCATAGAAGATGTTAATGTTGAAGTCCTCGGCAAAGGTATGGGCGTAGTTGGCAAAGAACTGAGCTGTGATTTGCTCGCCTCGCGAGGGCTGGAAGGAGTAAGAACCCAGGCGCGACTTGTTGGCGGCAAGCACCGTCTGCACCTCCTCGTTGTTAATGTCCACGAAATCACTCTCATACATGCGAGGCACCGAGTAGGCGTCATACATGGTGTAGCCCTTGTCATAACCCAACTTGCCGGTGAACACGAGCCCCTTGATGGGCTCGTAGGCTATCTGCCCGTTGAGCATGATGCGGTTGCTCTCGGTCAAGCTCTTGTCGAGGTAGCGACCATAGTAAGGAGAAACAGTTGCTCCAATGCGCTCAGTGTCGAGCAGCAGGTCCCAGCGGTCGTAGCGGTTGGCCCAGTTCACGGTGCCGTCGGGAGTGATGTAGTCGGCCATGTTGAAGTTGCGACCCCAGTTGTAGATGGTTGACATCGAGTTGCCGAAGCCACGGGCACGGTTATCGATGAAGTTGAGCGACAATTGGATGGTCACTTGGTCCGATGGTTTGTACATGCCCTTCACGAAGGCAGTAATCTGGTTCTTGTAGTCCTTGGGGACAACGCCCTCATTGCGAGTGTAGGCTACCGAGGCGTAGGAGTTAAACTTCTCGGTACCGCCACTCACGCTCACGCTGTACTTTTGCAACAGGCCTGTTCCTAAGAAGTCTCCCAGGTTGTCATAGACGGTCTCATTAGGCTGGATATACGGTCCCCAGCCGCCGCCACCGCTGTTCTCCTTGTAGAAACCCTTGGAGCCGGGGCTGAACACGCTCTGCAACTTGGGCACGCGCATACAGTTGCTGATCTCGACCGTTGCGCTGGCACTCACCTTGACGGTGCCGTCCTTACTGCCGCTCTTGGTAGTGATGAGGATAACACCGTTGGCACCCTGCTGACCATATAGTGCGCTGGCGGCAGCACCCTTGAGCACGCTCATCGTCTCAATGTCGTCGGGGTTGATGTCGGCAAGCGTGGAGCCTTGGCCACGTATCGCCACGCCATCAACCACCATCAGCGGCTCGTTGCTCTGAGAGTTGTTCACCGAACTGATGGCGCGAATGATGACTTGGGTTGAGGAGTTGGGCGATCCACCACCGGTAGCCACCTGCAAGCCGGCAACCTTTCCCTGAAGGGAGTTGGCAAAGTTGCTCGACCCACCGGCAGTAACCTGGTCGCTGCTCAGTGACTGAACGGCGAAGTTCAGCTTTTTCTTCTCCTGAGTTTGACCATAGGCAGTCACTACAACTTCTTGTAGCACTTGGGAATTGTCCTCCATCTCAACATTGATGACCTTTTGACCGGCCACTTTGATTGAGACAGGGTTCATTCCCACGTATGAGATCTCGAGCGTTTCGCCGTCGTTGACCTCAATAGAGTATTTTCCGTCAATGTCGGTGGCTGTGCCGCGAGTGGTACCCTTCACCTGAACCGAGGCGCCAATGATGGTTTCCCCATCACTCTTCTGGGTAACAACTCCCGTCACAATGCGGGCATAGCCCGTCATCGCAATGACCGAAAATAACAGTAGGAGTAGCTGTTTTCTCATAATCACTTTGTTTTATATTTTATTGTTTTAAGATTTCGCATTTATGCTAATAATTGAAATTCAACAGCACAATGTCTTTCCATTTTGACACATTTTGTGATGAGAATATTTCATTTTACAAACTTAATGATTTATTTTGAATACACATTAATAAAAATCAAGAAAATTCACATTTTTTTGAAATTTTAGCATTAACTACTATTTTTTACTATCCTTAACACCAAGTGTTACAACGGGGAATGATGCAGCAGGTGCCAATTGCTATAGTCGCTTCGCTACTTAGTCAATCGGCACCCACGGTTGCTCAATGGTCAGCCTAACGGCTTAACGCATTAAGAATTATCATAGTGTGCTGGTTTTCAGTTTCCGAGGATGATGTTGTAGAGGATAGTGATATCGACGGTAGTGATTGAACCGTCGCCGTTTATGTCGCTGGTGGCAAGGTAGGTCTCGTCGCCGTTGAGGAGATAGTTGTAGAGGCATGTGATATCTACTACTGTCACTTCTCCATCGCCGTTCACGTCGCCAAACAAGGGCTGCGCCGACTTCGAGAGGGTGTAGCTGGCAAGTCCGCAGCCGGGCACGTAGTAGTACAGGTCAACGGCAGTGCCATCACCGCGGACTTGCGCCACGCAAGGAGCGCTCCACGTTTGGCTATAAACATCACCTATCCCTCGTGCAGGGAACTGCCACAAGCGGCTCATTCCGGCAATGCCGTCATCCTCGCCATTCACTGCTACGGCAAACTGGTAGCCGTTGTCGCACTGGCTGTCGGCAACGGCATAGGTCATGAAATGCTTGCCGTCCCAGTCGAAGAATGCGGCGCCATTGGCATTCAAGCCCTCGGCTTGGATAGCCGTGTTGCCAGCAAAGCTCGAAGTGATGGCTCCGCTACTGAGGTCATAACGTGTGAGTTGCACATTGGCGCCCTTAACCCATGCGCTGGTGGCGCTCATCGGGTAGATGCGAGGCGCGATGCCGAAGTTTGACGCGTCACCAGGATAGAAGTTGTCCACCCAAGTGAAGCTGCTGCTGTCGGTGTTGCCGTCGCTCACCGTCCACTTGTAGATGTAGTTGCCACTGGCGGCGGCTGCCATCACGGTGAACTCGTCGTCAACACTGCCCAGCACGTTGCAATGGTCGATGCGCGAGGTGTAGCCGCTCATGTTCACACAAGCCTTTTGAGTCACCGCGCCGGTGATGGTATCAACCTTGAAGATGTAGATGGGTGTGTTGCCTATGTTGAGCGACAGGTTGCTCACGAGCACATTGCCGGCTGCATCGGTAAACACGTCGTTGACAGGTGCGAAATTCACCTGTGCCTCGCCGCCTAACGTCAATGTCTTCACTTTCTTGCCATTAACCTTGCTATACACGTCAAGGTAGATGTCGGCGCTGCTGCTGTTGGCGCTGCGACGTGTCACATACACATTGTCGCCTGCCACTGCCATGCCACGCTGATATAGTCCGTTACTCTCGAAGGTGATGTTGTCATACTCAGGTTTCACCGAGCGCATCCAGTTGCTGGTGAGCACGTAGCCCTGCACTTCGCTATAGGTATCGATGTCTTTCAACGGCTCATAGCCGGTTGCCTCGCCAGTGAAAGCCGCGGGCCACTCGTTGTCGAAGCCATCAACCACGCACACGGCATAGTAATATCCGCTCTGGTAAGCCTCGGGCACCACATAATAGTTGCTGTAGCTCACGGCAATGAGATAATCGCTTTTGATGCCATCGCCCGACGCTGACAGCGCCTCCTCTTCATCGACGGCAATGGGGATAGCATAAATCGAATATTTCACTAATGTGCCCTCCTGCGCATCCCACGACAAGCGGTTGCCTGCGATTGTGAGGTTGGCTGGTGCGGCATGGGGCTCTGCCTCCTTCCATGTCATGGCGGGCATCAAAGCCTTGTGCTGGAACACGTTGGCGGCAAGGTAGTTTCCCAAGCCGCTCACGCCGCCGTTGTCACCGTTGATGTTCTTTGCCGAGTAGAGGTTCACGCCAGGCGCGTTGTTCTCGGTGTATTGTCGCGAGAGGTTGATTTGCGCAGCCACCTCGGCCCAGTCGCTCTGGGTGTTTGACGAAGTGAGGAACGAAATGCTGTGGCTGGCAAAGTGGTGACGACCAAAATGATTGGCGGCATAGCTCCACCACTGCGTCAAGGAGCCAAAGGGGTTGGTCGAGTGATTGGTCTTCCAGTAGAGCTGCGGCGAGATATAGTCGATAGTGCCGTCGTCAAGCCACGCCAGCGGGTCGCTGAAGATGCCATTATACTGCCAGTCGCTGCCAGTGGGGCAGGGAGTAACGCCGTGAGCCGACGCTCCTGTCGATGCCGTGCCTGCCACGCCAGCAGGCCCAATGCCGAAGCGCACCTCGGGCTTCACCTCTTGCAGCATATCCCACACAGCCTGCACCATGCGGTTCACATTGTTACGACGCCAGTTGGCAAAGGTCAATGACGTGCCACTGTTTTGCCATAGCTGATAATCGGCTGCGCTGCTGTTAGTGGGTATGCCATTGGGATAGAAATAATCGTCAAAAATGATGCCGTCAATATTATAGTTCTGAGCAAGTTCACGGCACACGTTAACGATGCGGTCTATCGACTGCTGCATGCCAGGGTTGAGGATGGTAGTGACTGTGGAACCACTGGTGTAGGTGAGCAACATCCCAGCATTTTCCAGCTGCTGATCTTGGCTCGTGCTCCAACCCGCACTGCTGGTAGCCCAGCGGTAAGGGTTCACCCACGCATGAAGCTCCATGCCACGCTTGTGGCACTCCTCTACTGCAAACGCCAACGGGTCCCAACCGGGATTCACGCCGCGTGTGCCGGTGAGGTAGCTCGACCAGGGCTCATAGCTCGACTGGTAGAACGCGTCGCACATGGAGCGCACCTGCAAGCACACGGCATTCATATTCATCGCCTCGAGTTTGTTGAGGTAGGTGATCAATTCATTTTTTTGCTGAGCTATAGCACTCGATGATGTGCCTGCCACGCTGGGCCAGTCGAGGCGCCACACCGTCGCCATCCAGGTGGCTCGGTACTCACGCTTGATGGCTTCCTGGGCTTGGCACAGGTTACCTTGGCCACAAAGCAGCGAGGCTGCCATTATCAACAATAATATTATCTTCTTCATAGCTACAAAGTATTACATTTTATTTCATTTTAATTCTTTCTGAACTAATTGGGGACGGTTCTCTTTTAGTTCATTTTGAACTCAACAGGACGTCATAGACTGCTGTAATATCGGCACTTGTGATGCTTCCATCGCCATTAACATCGCTGGTGGAGAGATGGGTGGTGTCGTTGTTGAGCATATAGTCGTAGAGTGCTGTCACATCGGCAGCCGTGACACAACCGTCACGGTTCACGTCGCCAGTGATAGCCACTGTCAAGGTATATTTTGCTATTCCATTGCCTGGGGCATACATATAAAGTTCTCTTTCATTGCTGCGACTGCCGGGCACCGAAAAACAAGGAGTGCTCATTGTAGTGCTATTCACCAGTCCCATGCCATTCTTGGGCAACGTCCACAACACGCTCATCCCGGCAAAATCACTGCCATCGGCATTCATCGCCAAGCGATAGTTATGGCCGTAGGTAGTCTGGTAGTCACCATTTGAATAGAGCAAGAAAGTCTTCCCGCACAGTTCAAAGGCATCAATGCCATCGTTAGCATTGCCTTGCTTGGTGAGGTCGATGTTTGACTCAAAACTATCGATAATCGCACCGGTTTCAACGTCATACTTAGTGGGCTGTATTGCAGCGCCGTGCACTATCACCTCACTTGAATTCAGCGCCTTGATGCGTGGCGAAGTGCCAAAGTTGGCGGCTGTGAGAGGATAGAGGGCTGCTACAGTTGTCACCTTAGTCTGAGTGAGATTTCCGTTCTGCATAGTCCAGCGAATTATCACATTGCTACGCGAGAGGGCTGCAAACACCTCGAAATCACCCGTCGTCACATCGCCCAGCACATCGATATGGTCGATACGGCCCGATGCCTCGCTTGTCGAGAGCGTGGCACGCCAAGTGGAATTGCCAGTGGCGGGGTCGATTTGGTAAATCACAAGTGGCGTGTTGTTAATCTTAAGAAGCATATTGCTGATGAGCAGGTGTCCAGCATCGTCAACGAGCACATTGTTGCAAGGGAAATAGTCGCCTTGCACCTCGCCGGGCAAAGCGATGTCGCGCTGCCACTCACCACTCTTGGTGCTGTAGGCACGCAAGTAGCAGTCGGCGTTGGCGTTGTTGGCAGAGCGCCCTGTCAAGTACAGGTAGTCGCCCAGCACCGTGAACGAGCGGTTGAATGTGCCGTAGCTCTCCTGCTCAAAATTGTCGTAATTGCTCTTCACCGAGCGAATCCAGTTATTGGTAATCGACACACCTGCGGTTGGCGCATAAGTGTCGTTATCGACGTCAACCTTCTGCACATAGCCAGCCTCGGTGCTGCCAGTGGTAATCTCGGTGATGGTGAACAAACGCGTCTCACTCACGTTAGGGTCACAGTTGGCAGCGGTGGTACTCACGC